>JAYFRX010000041.1:0-12511 GCA_040946945.1 Burkholderia sp.
CGGTTCGCTCAGTGTCCACAATTCGTCATCAATGATTGGCGCTTCCATCCCTTGGGTTCCGTTGTTCAGACATCCAAGGTTAACAGCTTGCCGAGAAAGTAAACAGCCCCTCATTGGTTTTTGAACTGGCCTCTAAGCATCTGGCGAACGACACTTGATTTTATGCCTGCATCGGAGTCAAGCAACTAATCAGGAATCCGTAAGAGCGGGTTTATCGATCGCTTACATTCATCGGGCGCTGGCGGCGCTCAGTCGTCGGCGTTCGGGTCGAGCCCGGGGAACAGCACCTCGGTGAAGCCAAGCTTCGAGAAGTCGGTGATCCGCATCGGATAGAGCTTGCCGATCAGGTGATCGTATTCGTGCTGGACCACGCGCGCTTGGAAGCCCTCGGCAATGCGGTCGATGCGCTTGCCGTACTGGTCAAAGCCCGAGTAGTGGACCTTGGTGTAGCGGCTCACCACGCCACGCATGCCCGGCACCGACAGACAGCCTTCCCAGCCCTCCTCCATGTCCGGCGGCAGGTATTCCACGCCCGGATTGATCAGCACCGTTTCCGGCACCGGCGGCGCGTCTGGATAGCGCGCGTTGTTGCCGAAGCCGAAGATAATCAGCTGCAGGCCCACGCCAATCTGCGGCGCGGCCAGCCCTGCGCCGTTGGCGTGGTGCATGGTCTCGAACATGTCGGCGACCAGCTCGTGCAGTTCCGGTGTATCGAAGGCCTCGACCGGCTTCGCGACTTCGAGCAGGCGCGGATCGCCCATCTTGAGGATCTCGCGAATCATGATGGCAGTTCTCCCTTGAGCAGTAGATGCATCCCGTCCTCGTCAAGCACGGCGATGCCGAGTTCATCGGCCTTGGCGAGCTTGCTGCCCGCCCAGGCGCCAGCGACCACATAATCGGTCTTCTTGGACACCGAGCCCGTTACTTTGGCACCGGCCGCCTCGAGCAGCGCCTTCGCCTCGTCGCGGCCAAGCGTCGGCAGCGTGCCCGTCAGCACCACGGTCTTGCCGGCCAGCAGGCCCTGCGGCTCGTGCGGCGCGGGCGGGCCTTCCGGCCAGTCGACCTTCTCTCGCAGCTGCGCGATCACGGTGCGATTGTGCTCCTCGGCGAAGAACTGGTGCAGCGACTCGGCCACCACCGGGCCGACGTCGTTGACCTCGAGTAGTTGCTCGAGCGTGGCGTCCATGATCGGCTGCAGCGAGCCGAAGTGCTTGGCCAGGTCCTTCGCCGTCGATGCGCCGACATGGCGGATGCCGAGCCCGTAGATGAAGTGGCCGAGCGTGGTGTGACGCGCCTTCTCGAGCGAGTCGAGCAAGTTCTGCGCGGACTTGTCGGCGAAGCGGTCGAGCGTCGCTAGCGTCGCGAAGCCGAGGTAGAACAGGTCGGCCGGCGTGCGCACCAGGTTCTGCTCGACCAACTGATCGATGATCTTCTCGCCGAGGCCGTGGATATCGAGCGCGCGGCGCTGCGCAAAGTGCCACAGCGCCTGCTTGCGCTGCGCGGGGCAGAACAGCCCGCCCGTGCAGCGCGCGATCGCCTCCTCAGGCAGCCGCTCGATGCGCGAGCCGCAGACCGGGCATTCGATCGGCATCACGAACTCAGCCGCGTCGGCCGGGCACCGGTCGAGCAGGGCCGAGACCACTTCGGGAATCACGTCGCCGGCACGCCGCACGATCACCATGTCGCCGATCCGGATGTCCTTGCGGCGCACCTCGTCTTCGTTGTGCAGAGTCGCGTTGGTGACCGTCGCGCCGCCCACGAACACCGGCTCGAGCCGCGCCACCGGCGTGATCGCGCCGGTGCGACCGACCTGCACCTCGATCGCCAGCAACCGGGTGAGCGCCTCCTGGGCCGGGAACTTGTGGGCCAGCGCGAAGCGCGGCGCGCGCGAGACGAAACCGAGTCGCTTCTGCTCATCGCGGCGGTTGACCTTGTAGACCACGCCATCGATGTCATAGGGCAGCGCGTCGCGCTGTTCGCCGACCTTGTGGAAGAAGGCCAGCAGCCCTTCGGCGCCCTTCACCACCGCGCGCTCGCGATTGACGGGCAGCCCAAGACCAGCATACCAGTCGAGCAGGCCGCTGTGCGTGTCGGGCATGCTCGCGCCTTCGAGCACGCCGATGCCGTAGGCGAAGAAGGACAGCGGCCGCTGCGCGGTGATCTTCGAATCGAGCTGGCGCAGGCTGCCGGCCGCCGCGTTGCGCGGATTGGCGAACTCGCGCTGCTCGGCCTCGCGCTGGCGCTGGTTCAGGCGCGAGAAATCGCGCTTGTACATCAGCACCTCGCCGCGCACGTCGAGCAAGGCGGGCGGATTTTTGCCCTTCAGCGTCAGCGGGATCGAGCGGATGGTGCGGACATTCTCGGTGACGTCCTCGCCGGTGGTACCGTCGCCTCGCGTGGAAGCCTGAACGAAGCGGCCGTGCTCGTAGCGCAGCGAAATCGCCAGGCCGTCGAACTTCAGCTCGCAGGCGTATTCGACCGGATCGGTGGCGGTGGCGGCCAGGTCGGCCGGCACCTTGTCGAGCGCATCGGTGACGCGCTTATCGAAGGCGGCGATGTCCTCGTCGGAGAAGCCGTTGTTCAGCGACAGCATCGGCGCGTCGTGCATCACCGGCGTGAAGCCAGTGGCGGCCTCGCCGCCGACGCGCTGGGTCGGCGAATCGGGCGTAATCAGGTCGGGATGCTCGGCCTCAATCTGCTGCAGCTCGCGGAACAGCCAGTCGTATTCCGCGTCAGGCTGGTCGGGCTGGTCGAGCACATAATAGGCGTGATTCGCGCACTCGAGTTCATTGCGCAGCCAGGCCGCCCGTTCGGACGGCTGGCTGGCTGGCGGTTCAACTGGGGATCGGGCCATGCTGGCGGGACTCGCTCTGGTGAGAATCACAAGGGAAGACCTGATTAGTTACTTGACTCCGAGGCAGGCATGAAATCAAGTATCGTTCGCCAGATGCTTACGGAGCGTGCGCCGTGCCCATGAACAGAATCCAGTTTCAGGCCGGTCTGTCGATGAAAAAATTTCAGGAGCAGTACGGCAACGAAGCGCAATGCGAGGCCGCGCTGGTGGGGTCTCGCTGGCCCGATGGCTGGGTGTGCCCTCGATGCAAGGGCACGCGCTAAGCCAGCACCTACAACAGCCCTCAAGGGCACGTACCACGCTATCGATCACGCCAAATATGCCCATCGCTATCTCGCTGAATTCGTCTACCGTTTCAACCGCCGTTTCGATTTGCCCGCGATGGTGCCGCGCCTGCTTCGGGCCGCCGTTACGACAAAACCTCATCCGCGCCGTGTGTTGACGGTCTCGGAGTCAAGTAACTAATCAGGAGGGAGGATTATCTCAGGCGGCGCGCTTGCGCACCTTCCAGCAGGGTCCGGATCACCAGCGGCCGGCACGGGAAAACCCGCGCCCCGAGGCCGGCTTCGGCTTACTGGCTGAACAGGCGCCGCGTGACGGGCGAGCCGGCCGGAATGCCGACTTCCTCGAGCTTCACGTAGAGCTTCACCAGCTGCTGCTCGATCGCCACCAAGGTAGATTCGGGCAGCGGCCGGCGCGAATCGTCGACCACCCGCGCGCCGATCCGGTCCGACAACGACTTCGCGTAGTCACACATCAGCTTGAAGGGCAGGATGTCCTCGTCGGCCACCGGCACGTCGAGCACCAGGGTGATCATGTTCCCGCCCTTATAGGTCAGGTCGTCGCGCAGGAAGTTGGTGTCGCCGAACTGCAGCATGAACACCGGGTTCTGCTTCGCGTCGAGCTTGACGAAGCGTGTGCCGTCGCGCGACAGCAGCAGGCCGTCCTGCGAAGCCACCGCCTGCATGTAGTTGGCCGACCAGGGCGCGCCGTCCGACATCACGTTGATCGACAGCTGCGCGTCGCACTGCGCGGCGAACCCGTCGAGCTCGCGCGCCATCGAGACCGTCTCCAGCATCTCAGGGAATTCGGGCGCGCCGTCGATCGCATCGGCGAACTGGCCGACGCCCGAGACGAATTCCGAGAATTCGAGCTCGTTGAGCGGGCCGTTGCGGTTCGCCAGCTGCGCGGCCGCGCGCAGTTCCTCGTAGCGCACGCCGTTCTGCAGCAGCTCCCAGTTGCCGCCGCCCTCGGGCTTGCCCTCGATGTGAACCGGCTTGCTGCCGGCGCGGCGCAGGCGCTGCGCGGCCGGCAGGATCCGCGCGCCGGGCAGCGGCACGTCGAGCCGGATCGGCACGATGCAGTCGATGCGGTGATCGACAATGGTGGGCGGTGCCGAGGAAATCGTGGTGGCGGCCGGCAGCACCAGCTCGCCGTCGTCGATTGGAGCGGAAGTTGCCGCGGCGCCGGCTTCGGCGGCTTCAGCCTCGCCGGCCGCGTGATCGGCACCCTCGCCTGCTGCGCCGGCACTGGCGGTGAGCGTTTCATCGGCCTGCAGGCCGGCCGACGTATCGGCCGGGACCGCCGGGTTTTCCAGCGCGCCGCCGAAGGTCGGCTCGACGGGGGCCTCGTGATCGGCCGACGCGGCCGGGTCCGCCACCATGGGTTCGTGCCGCGCCGCCGCAGGTACCGGCGACGGCTGCCGCACCGGTTCGATGAAGGGCGCATCCTCGTCACGCTCCTGGCGCGCCAGCGTATCGGCGGCCTCGGGCGGCATCGGACGCAGCATCCGGAGGCGCACCTTGGCACCCTGCCAGGCGTTGTAGACCACGATGCCGCCAACCACCACCACGCCTAGGCCGATCAACCCGAGTGTCAACTCGTCCATGCATGCTCCATCAGGAATTCTTTCTCCGGCGCGCCGCTTCGAGGCGGCGCGCGCATTCAGCCAATATTCTGGGCAAAACCGGCGGCCGTTTCCATGTCGACCGCCACGATCCGCGATACGCCCTGCTCCTGCATAGTCACGCCGATCAGCTGCTGCGCCATTTCCATCGCGATCTTGTTGTGCGAGATGAACAGGAACTGCGTTTTGCTCGACATGGCGCGCACCAGGTTCGCGAAACGCTCGGTGTTGGCGTCGTCGAGCGGCGCGTCCACCTCGTCGAGCAGGCAGAACGGCGCGGGATTGAGCTGGAACATCGCGAACACCAGGGCGGTGGCGGTCAGCGCCTTCTCGCCGCCCGACAGCAGGTGGATGGTCGCGTTCTTCTTGCCCGGCGGCTGCGCCATCACCTGCACGCCGGCATCAAGGATCTCGTCGCCGGTCATGCTCAGTTTCGCCTGGCCGCCGCCGAACAGCTTCGGGAACAGGTCGCTGAAGTGATGGTTGACCTGGTCGAAGGTGCCCTGCAGCAAGGTTCGGGTTTCCTGGTCGATCTTGCGGATCGCGTCCTCGAGCGTGGTGATCGCGGCCAGCAGGTCGGCCGACTGCGCGTCGAGGAAGATCTTGCGCTCGCTGGCGGCCGCCAGCTCCTCGAGCGCGGCCATGTTGACCGGGCCGAGCCCGGCGATCGCCTTGTTAATGCGCGTGACCTCGCCCTGCAGGTAGGAGGGCCGCAGCTCCGGCGTCAGCTTGGGCAGCAGGGCCGCCTCGTCGACGCCGGCCGCGGCCAGCTGCTCGCTGAACTGCTCGACCGACAGGCGCGCGGCCTGTTCCTTGAGCTGCAGTTCGGTGATGCGATCGCGCAGCGGCTGCTGGGCACGCTCGGCGGCCAGCCGCAACTCGTCGAGCGCGTGCAGCTTGGCGGTCAGGTCGTTGAGCTCGAGCCGCGCGGCACCCAGCGCCTGCTCCTTGGCCGAGCGGATTTCCAGCGCATCCTGCAGGCCCGTGTGAACGGTCTGCTCGTTGATGGTCTCGAGCTCGGCGCGGGCATCCTCCAGCGAAGCGGCGACGCGCTCGATCTGGTCGTGCGCGACCTGGATACTGCGCTTGAGCTCGTCGATCCGGTTCGCCGAATTGCGCGCCGTGAAACGCGCGTCATTGGCCGCGCGTTCGAGATCACGCGCCTGCTGGCGGGCGTGGCTCAGTTCCTCGTCGAGCGCCTCGAAGGCGAGCTGGTTGTCCTCGAACTTCGCCTGCAGCTCGGCCAGCTCGCCGTCGTAGCGTTCGAAATTCGCCTCGGACTCGGCGCGCAGCCCGCTCCGCTCCTCGATCTGCGGGCAGATCTCCTCGAGTTCCTCGCGAATTTGCGTGCTGCGCTGCGTGTAACGCTCGTGCGCCTGCGCCAGCTTCAGCACCTCCAGCTGCAGCGCATGCACGCGCTGCTGGGCGCGCTCGGCCTGGGCCAGCACCTCGCCGAGCGCCTGCGTGGCCTGTGTATGGGCCACCTCGGCGCGAATCGAGGCCGTCTTCGCCTCGTCGGCGAGCAGCGTCTGCGCGCGCACCTGGCACCCGAGATTCTCGATCTCTTGCTGGCGCGCCAGCATGCCGGCCTGCTCGGAATCGGCCGCGTAGAGCTGCACGCCCGAGCGCGTCACCAGGTGGCCGGCCTTCACCACGTAGGCACCGCCCGCCGGCAGTTGCGCGCGCACGGCCAGCGCCTGGGCCAGTTCGTCGGCGACGAATACCGAGCCGAGCCAGTCGTTGAGCACGGCGCGCAGGCCGGCATCGTCGATGTGCACCAGCGACAGCACCGCGCGCATGCCTGCCGGCGTAGCCAGCGGCTCGCCCGCCGGCGGCGGCGAAAAGAAGGCCAGCTTGGCCGGCGGCGCATCGGTCGCGAAGGCCTTGACCCAGTCGAGATTGGAGATTTCCAACGCGGCGAGCCGCTCGCGCAGCACCGCCTCCAGCGCGTTTTCCCAGCCCGGTTCGACGTGCAGCTTCTTCCAGAGACGCGGCAGCGCCCCCAGCTCGTGCTTGTCAAGCCAGGGCCGGATCTTTCCTTCGGTCTGGACGTTTTCCTGCAGCTGCTTGAGCGCGGCCAGGCGCGCCTCGATCTGGTGGATCTGCGCGCTCTCGGCCTGCACCCGCTCCTGCGCGGCCCGGCGCGCGGCGTCCAGGAGCGGCAGCGCCTCCTGGGCATCGGCCAGGCGCGCCTGCGCGTCGTGCAGGATCTCCTCCTGCTCGGCCAGCTGCATGCGCTGCTCCTCGAGCTGCGCTTCGTCGGGCGCGTCGAGCCCGCCCGCCTCCGATTTCAGGCGCTCGTGGCGCTGCTGCAGCAGCTGCAACAGCTGGTCGGCGTTGCGCTGGTGCACGGCCTCCATCTGCAGCGACTGCTCGGTCTGGGCGATCCGGCCGCGCTCGTCGTTGAGCTGCGCCTGCGCATCGCGCCAGCGCGACTCCAGCGCCCGCAGCGCGTCGTGCTTGGCGGCCGTCTCGTCCTCTGCCATCGCGGCCTTCTCGTCGGCCATCTCGCGCGCTTCCTCGGCCTCCTCGAGATCGTTCTGCGCCTTCTGCGCCTGCCACTGCTCACGCTGCTCCGTCAGCGCGGCGATCTGCGCCTGCACGCGGTTGCGTGACTCGACGATAAACTTGATCTCGGCCTCGAGCCGGCTGACCTCGGCGTTCGCCTCGTAGAGCGAGCCCTGGGCACCCTGCATCGCGTCGCTGGCCGCGTAATAGGCCACCCGCAGCATCTCGAGCTGTGCCTCGACCTCGCGCAACCTGGCCGTCTGCGCCTCCAGGTCGATTTGGGCCTGCTCGATGGCGCGCTGCTGCATCTGCTGCTCGCCCTGCGCCTCGCTCTTGCGCAGCAGCCACAGCAGGCGCTGCGTTTCCTCGCCGTCGGCCAGCAGCTCCTTGTACTTGGTGGCCACCACCGCCTGCGCCTCGAGCTTCTCGAGGTTGGCGCTGAGCTCGCGCACGATGTCCTCGACGCGCGTCAGGTTCTCGCGCGTGTCGTGCAGCCGGTTCTCGGTCTCGCGGCGGCGCTCCTTGTACTTCGACACGCCGGCGGCTTCCTCCAGGAACACGCGCAGATCCTCGGGCTTGGCCTCGATGATCCGTGCGATCATGCCTTGCCCGATGATCGCGTAGGCGCGCGGCCCGAGGCCGGTGCCGAGGAAGATGTCCTGGATGTCGCGGCGCCGTGCCGGCAGGTTGTTGATGTAGTAGCTGGAGGTGCCATCGCGCGTGAGCACGCGCTTGACCGCGATCTCGCCATACTGGCCCCACTGGCCGGCAGCGCGGCCGTCGGAGTTGTCGAAAATCAGCTCGACGCTGGCCCGGCTGCCGGGCTTGCGCGTGGTGGAGCCGTTGAAGATCACGTCCTGCATCGACTCGCCACGCAGCTCAGAGGCGCGCGATTCGCCGAGCACCCAGCGCACGGCATCGATGATGTTGGATTTGCCGCACCCGTTCGGGCCGACCACGCCGACGAGCTGGCTCGGAACCTGGAAATGCGTGGGATCGACAAAGGATTTGAAGCCTGCGAGTTTGATCGAGCTCAGTCGCACGTCGATATCGGTATTGAATATGGATTGAAACGGACGGCAACCGGCGGCGCATCGCTCGCACCGCCCGTCCCGGACTTCGGACAAGGAGGCCCCGGCCATACGCCGGACCTCCCCCCGTGAAGCTGGTCCATCATACCATCGCCCGAGCCTCGTCCCGGCGATCGGCGTCGCCGGCCGGAGCCTTGTAGACGCGGCTCGACAGCAGCGTGGCGAGCACGATGCAGGCACCGCCGAGCCACTCGCGGATGCCCGGCAACTCGCCGGCGAACAGCCAGGCCGACAGCGCGGTGACGACGATCTCGAACAGCATGATGATCGAGGCGCGATTGGCCGGTACCCGAGCAAGCCCGTATTAGAACCAGCAGGTTGTTGAGCGCCCGTGGTTACGCCAATCGCGGCGGCCACCAGCAGCGCCAGCGTCAGGGCATGGGGAGCAGGCAGCGGCGGCACGCCTTCCACGAACATCGCCGCCACCCCGAAGACCGCGCTGCCCGCAAACAGCGTGGCGGTGCGCATCTCGGGCTTCAGCTCCGGCAGGTCGCGCGAGATTCGCACCACCAGCACGTTGCTCATCGCGCAACTCAGGCCCGCTGCCAGCCCTGCCCATTCGGCCGGATTCGAGCGCAAAGGCAAGCCCAGGCGCAGCGACCAGAGCATCAGCACATAATGGCACCGGCCGATCGACAGCGCCGCCAGCGCGGTGCGGCGCTGGCCCAGGTCAAGCGCTCGCGCAGCAGGACATGGAAATAGATCGCGGTCCAGGCCGGGGTCAGGTAAAACAGCAGCCTCACGCGCGCAGCACCTCGCCGTGGATCGTGCCCCGGACGAAGCCGAGATTGGTGATGCCAGCATCCGCAGCGGATACCAGACCAGCCCCCAGGACCGACGCACCCACCAGGATCGCCTGGGTCGGCAGCGACGACCGTTCATGTCCCATCATTTCCGCCCACCTGCCCTCGTTTCCGTTGTTTCATCGTCTTGCGGCGCGCCAGCCCGCCGTCGGCGCTTCCGGTTATCGGTCCCGCCGGCCATTGAGCCGATCCGGCCCCCCCCGACGCCGCGCCGGCTGGCCCGAAGGCGCGCGGCGGCAAGCTATAATTGATCGTTCGGGTCCGTCCCCGAACGGGCCCCAACCCTCTCCGAAGCCCAAACCCGTGAATCCACGGCTCGATACGCTCCAGCCCTACCCGTTCGAAAAGCTCCGCGCGCTGTTCAAGGACGTCAAGCCGTCCTCCGCGCACGCCCCGATCAGCTTCGGCATCGGCGAGTTCAAGCATGCGACGCCGGCGCTGATCCGCAACGCAGTGGTGGCCGCGCTTGACGGCCGTGGCCTCGTACCCGGCCACGGCGGGCTCAGACGCGCTGCGCGCTGCGATCGCGCTGGGGCGAGCGCCGCTACGGCATTGATTCCGTCGATGCGGCCAGCCAGGTGCTGCCCGTCTCGGGCTCGCGCGAGGCGCTGTTCTCGCTCGCGCAGGCCGTGATCGACGCCACGTCGCGCGCGGACGGCAAGTCAGGGATCGTACTTTGTCCGAATCCGTTCTATCAAATCTACGAGGGCGCGGCCCTCCTGGCGGGTACCGAGCCGGTGTTCGTCAACAGCGATCCGGCGCGCAATTTCGCGCCCGATTACTCGAGCGTGCCCGACGAGGTCTGGGCCCGCACCCAGCTGCTGTTCGTCTGCTCGCCGGGCAACCCGACCGGTGCGCTGCTCACGCTGGACGACTGGCGCGAGCTGTTTGCGCTGTAGGACCGCCACGGCTTCGTGATCGCCTCTGACGAATGCTGTTCGGAGATCTATTTCGACGCGGCCGCGCCGCTGCTGGGCGGCCGCGACGCGGCGCGCCAGCTGGACCACGGCTTCGAGCCGGTTGGTGATGCTGTCGAGCCTGTTCAAGCGCTCCAACGTGTCGGGCATGCGCTCGGGCTTCGTGGCCCCGGCGACGCGGCAATCCTCAAGCGCTTCCTGCTGTACCGCACCTACCACGGCGCCGCGCTCTCGCCGGTCTGGCAGCACGCCAGCACCGCGGCCTGGGGCGACGAGGCGCACGTGCGCGAGAACCGCGCCCTCTATGCGCAGAAGTTTGGGGCCGTCAGGCCAATGCTGGCCGAGGTGCTCGACGTCGCGTTGCCCGACGCGGCCTTCTACCTCTGCGCCAACGTGGCAAGCACCGGCCTGTCGGATACCGAGTGCTCCCGGCATCTCTACGCGGACTATAATGCGACGGTTCTGCCCGGCTCGTATCTCGTCTCGCGCGCGCGACCCGCACGGCACAAATCCAGGCCACGATTTCGTGCGGATCGCGCTCGCCGCAGAAAGCACCGAATGCCTCGAGGGCACCCGGCGCATCGGCGACTTATGCCGCGGCCTCGCCCGCTAAGCCCCCTCCCGTATTGACCGTTTTGATCCCTCTTCCAACGTCCAGCGAAGCAACCAACATGTCGCAACAACTTCAGCAAATCATCGATACCGCCTGGGAAAACCGTGCCGAGCTCTCGCCCAAGGCCGCGCCCGCCGAAGTCCGCGAGGCCGTCGCGCACGCCATCGAGCAGCTTGACCAGGGTTCGCTGCGCGTCGCCGAGAAGCAGAACGGTGAATGGATCGTGCACCAGTGGCTGAAGAAGGCCGTGCTGCTGTCGTTCCGCCTGGAAGACAACGCGCCGATGGCCGCCGGCGGCTACTCTCAGTTCTTCGACAAGGTGCCCTCGAAGTTCGCCAACTACACGGCCGAGGATTTCGCCGCTGGCGGCTTCCGCGTGGTGCCACCGGCCGTCGCGCGCCGCGGCTCCTTCATCGCCAAGAACGTGGTGCTGATGCCGTCGTACACCAATATCGGCGCCTACGTCGACGAAGGCACCATGGTCGACACCTGGGCCACCGTCGGTTCCTGCGCGCAGATCGGCAAGAACGTGCACCTGTCGGGCGGCGTCGGCATCGGCGGTGTGCTCGAGCCGCTGCAGGCCAACCCGGTCATCATCGAGGACAACTGCTTCATCGGCGCGCGCTCGGAAGTGGTGGAAGGCGTGATCGTCGAGGAGAACTCGGTGATCTCGATGGGCGTCTACCTCGGCCAGAGCACCAAGATCTACGATCGCGAGACGGGCGAGATCAGCTACGGCCGCATCGCTGCCGGCGCGGTGGTGGTGGCCGGCAACCTGCCCTCGAAGGATGGCTCGCACAGCCTGTACTGCGCGGTGATCGTAAAGAAGGTCGACGCCAAGACGCGCGCCAAGGTCGGCCTAAACGAACTGCTGCGAGGCGACTGATGACAACCGTCGTCTACGGCATCCCGAACTGCGACACCGTGAAGAAGGCCCGCGTGTGGCTCGACGAGCACGGCGTCGCGTTCGACTTCCACGACTTCAAGAAGGCGGGCCTGACCGCTGCCATCCTGAATGGCTGGCTGAAGGACGTGCCGCTCGAGACGCTCGTCAAACGCTGCGGCACCAGCTGGCGTGCCCTGTCCAACGAGGTTAAGGCGAGCGCCGAGACCGAAGCCGGCCCGATCGCGCTGATGCTGGACAAGCCCTCGGTAATCAAGCGGCCGATGGTGAAGGTCGACGGCCGCGTGAAGGCGGTCGGCTTTGTCTCCGACCAGTACGCCGCGCTGTTCGCCACCTGAGGCACGCCTCACGAAGCACCGGGCGCGCCGGCCATACGGCCTTGCGCGCCGGTGTCCCATTCGTAGTTGAAGGTTGGGGCGGCAGGGTTTCGTAGGTTAGGCGGACTTCAAGTCATGGTCAACGCGTTTATCGGTCGGACGATGCAAGGCAACGGCGAGCATCCAGAGCTCGTCGGCACCGCCGAGCTTAGAGGCCAGTTCAAAAACCAATGAGGGGCTGTTTACTTTCTCGGCAAGCCGTTAACCTTGGATGTCTGAACAACGGAACCCAAGGGATGGAAGCGCCAATCATTGATGACGAATTGTGGACACTGATCGAACCGTTACTGCCGCCGCCCAAGCCCCGGCCCAAAGAGCATCCTGGTCGCCCACGCGTATCCGATCGGGCCGCGTTGAATGGCATCCTGTTCGTGTTGAAAACCGGTCTGCGATGGAACCATCTGCCAACCCTATTGGGCTTTGGCTCCGGCCCGACCTGCTGGCGACGACTGAACGACTGGCGCAAAGCAGGAGTATGGGATCGACTGCACGAACTGCTGCTCGACACGTTGCGCGAGGCCGGGCAGATCGATCTTTC
>JAYFRX010000042.1:0-12463 GCA_040946945.1 Burkholderia sp.
GTATGCGAAGACGACGGAAGTTGTGGAGCCACGAGTGAGTCCGTTCAACGAACCAACGGAATTTGCCCAGACCACTGCCATGTTCAGTGCGGCGCCTTGCGATCACCGGTTTGATGCCGCGTTCGCGCAATCGTTGACGATGCGGATCGGAATCGTAACCACGATCGGCATAGATGACCTTGGGTCTCTGAAGGGGTCGGCCGCGCGCGCCGCGGATCGCGGGAATCGCGTCGACGAGCGGCAGCAACTGGGTGACGTCGTTGCGGTTCGCGCCGGTCAGGATGGCGCTGATGGGAACGCCATTGGCCTCTACGAGGATGGGGCGCTTGGAACCGGGTCGCGCGCGATCCGTGGGGTTCGGGCCAGTTTTTCGCCCGCCCCAACAGTTCGTACCGACGAGGAATCGACGGCAGCGTATGAAAGATCGATCTGCCCGGCCTCGCGCAACGTGTCGAGCAGCAGTTCGTGCAGTCGATCCCATACTCCTGCTTTGCGCCAGTCGTGCAGTCGTCGCCAGCAGGTCGCGCCGGAGCCAAAGCCCGATAGGGGTTGGCAGATGGTTCCATCGCAGACCGGTTTTCAACACGAACAGGATGCCATTCAGCGCCGCCCGATCCGATAGGCGTGGGCGACCAGGATGCTCTTTGCGCCGGGGCTTGGTCGGCGGCAGTAACGGTTCGATCAGTGTCCACCAGTCGTCATCAATGATTGGCGCTTCCATCCCTTGGGTTCCGTTGCTCAGACATCCAAGGTTAGCAGCTTGCCGAGAAAGTAAACAGCCCCTCATTGGTTTTTGAACTGGCCTCTTAAAGATCCTCACGTGCATGCTGCCAAAAATCTGAAAAATGGCTCATTTTTACCCACACGATTCCGCGAAGACCCTTCATGTCGTCCTCAGTTGAGCGCTTCCATGCGCAGCTTCGTGACCTTGGAACAAATCGTCGGCAGCGCCTCGATGCTCGCGATCGCTGCGTTCACGTTGCGCTCCACCGTCACGTGCGTGATCAGGATGATGTCGGTTTCGTCGCTGCCGCCGTCGACCTGGTCCGATTCCTTCTGCAGCAGCGCGTCGATCGAGATGCCCGATTCGGCCAGGATGCGCGTGATGTCGGCCAACACGCCGGTTTCGTCGGCCACCCGCAGGCGCAGGTAGTAGCTGCTGGTGGCCGCCTCGATCGGCAGAATCGGGGTGTTCGACAGGCTTTCCGGCTGGAACGCGAGATGTGGCACGCGGTGTTCCGGGTCGGCCGTGTGCAGGCGCGTGACGTCGACCAGGTCGGCCACCACGGCCGAGGCGGTCGGCTCGGCACCGGCGCCCTTGCCGTAGTAGAGCGTGGTGCCGACCGCGTCGCCGTGCACCACCACTGCGTTCATCGCGCCCTCGACATTGGCCAGCAGGCGCTTCTCGGGGATCAGGGTGGGATGCACGCGCAGCTCGATGCCCGCCTCGGTGAGGCGCGCGATGCCCAGCAGCTTGATGCGGTAGCCGAGCTCCTCGGCGTAGCCGATGTCGGTGGCGGCCAGCTTGCTGATGCCCTCGACATAAGCGCGGTCGAACTGCACCGGCACGCCGAACGCGATCGCGCTCATGATGGTGGCCTTGTGCGCGGCGTCCACGCCCTCGATGTCGAAGGTCGGGTCGGCCTCGGCATAGCCGAGCTCCTGAGCAGCCTTCAGCGCGGTGGCGAAGTCCAGGCCCCGGTCGCGCATCTCCGAGAGGATGTAGTTGGTGGTGCCGTTGATGATGCCGGCGATGTACTGGATGCGGTTGGCGGTCAGGCCCTCGCGCAACGCCTTGATGATCGGGATGCCGCCGGCCACAGCGGCCTCGAACGCGACCATCACGCCCTTCTCGCGCGCGGCCGCGAAGATCTCGCTGCCGTGCACGGCGAGCAACGCCTTGTTGGCGGTCACCACGTGCTTGCCGTTGGCGATCGCGCGCAGCACCAGCTCGCGGGCGATGCCGGTGCCACCGATCATCTCGGCGACGATCGAGATCGAGGGAGCGTCGACCACCGCCTGAAAATCGGTGCTCAGATCGACGCTCGCGCCGCCCAGCGCGGCCTGCACCTTGGCCGGGTTGCGGGCCGCGATGCGCGTGATCTCGATGCCCCGGCCCGCGCGCCGTTTGATTTCTTCCTGATTGCGGCGCAGCACCTCGAAGGTACCGCTTCCGACGATGCCGAAGCCCAACAGGGCGACTTTGATCGGTTCCATGCTGCGTGATGTGTGGTTGCGGTTTGAGGTTGAAAGACGGAAGCGGCCGCTCAGGCCGCGTGACGTTTGCGATAGCCGCCGAGGAATCGCGCGATGCGATTGATCGAGTCGGTCAGGTCGTTGATGTTCGGCAGGAACACCGCGCGGAAGTGATCCGGGGTGGGCCAGTTGAAGCCGGTACCCTGAACCAGCAGCACACGCTCCTTGAGCAGCAGGTCCAGGATGAATTGTTGGTCGTTCTGGATCGGGTAGAGCTTCGAGTCCAGGCGCGGGAACATGTAGAGCGCCGCGTCGGGCTTCACACAGCTAACGCCAGGGATCGAGGTCAGCATGTCGTAGGCGAGCTCGCGCTGGAGGTACAGGCGCCCGCTCGGCACCAGCAGCTCGTTGATGCTCTGGTAGCCGCCCAGCGCGGTCTGGATCGCGAACTGGCCCGGCACGTTGGCGCACAGCCGCATCGACGAGAGGATCCCAAGCCCCTCCATGTAATCCTTGACGCGCGCGCGGTTCGCGCCGTTCAGGCCGGCCACGAACATCCAGCCGGCACGGTAGCCGCAGGAGCGATAGCTCTTGGACAGGCTGTTGAAGGTGACCGTGATCACGTCCTCGGTCAGCGAGGCCAGTGCCGTGTGCGTCTTGCCGTCGTATAGGATCTTGTCGTAAACCTCGTCGGCGAAGATCAGCAGGCCGTGCTCGCGCGCGATCGCGATCAGCTCGCGCAGCAGCTCCTCGGAATACAACGCGCCGGTGGGGTTGTTCGGGTTGATCACCACCAGCGCCTTGGTGTTCGGTGTGATCTTGCGGCGGATGTCGTCGGTATCCGGCATCCAGCCGTTCTGCTCGTCGCATATGTAGTGCACCGGCGTGCCGCCCGACAGGCTCACGGCGGCGGTCCAGAGCGGGTAGTCCGGTGCCGGCAGCAGCACCTCGTCGCCGTTGTTGAGCAGCGCCTGGGTGGCCATCACGATCAGCTCCGAAGCACCGTTGCCGATGTAGATGTCGTCCAGGCCGACGCCCTTCACGCCCTTTTCCTGGGTGTAGTGCATCACGGCCTTGCGCGCCGAGAACACGCCCTTCGAATCCGAGTAACCCGACGAAGCCGGCAGGTTGCGGATCATGTCCTGGATGATCTCGTCGGGCACCTCGAAACCGAAGGGCGCCAGGTTGCCGATGTTCAGCTTTATGAGCTTGTGCCCTTCCTCTTCGAGGCGCTTGGCATGCTCGAGCACCGGGCCGCGAATGTCGTAGCAGACGTTGAGCAGCTTGTTGGATTTCTGAATCGGTTTCACGGCGGGCACGTTCCTGGGCAAAGCCTGCGGGTCAAGAGAAGGTGGGTCGAAACTGGAAAGCGGCGGATCGCTGCGCGCTGTCTAGGAAGACGGTCGGGAAGCGTGGCCGGACGAGACTTGTGGCAACGCGCGACGCAAATGCCGCCCGGGGAGCGACTTAAAAGTGATAATTTAGCGGATTTTCGCCCGCTTTCGCAATACACCATTCCGGCTCGCCGGCCGAGCCCGCCCCGACCGGGCGCGCGGGCCAAAACGGTGCAACCGGCCCAACCGATACCGCGGACAACAATTTGAAACTGCATCAGGACCCGAGCGAGGCGCTCAATACCGTCACCGGCTACGGCCCCGACTACGTCGACATCAACCTGGCACACCACAAACACAGCGTGATCGTGCTGCCGGCCGAGCCCGTGATGGCCTGGCCGGTCGACGCCTTCGAGGCGCTGGAGGCCTGCCATTTCGATTTGCTGCTCGACCCGTCCCCGGAAGTCGTGATCTTCGGCAGCGGCGCGCGCTTGCGCTTTCCGCATCCGCGGCTGACCGCCGCACTGGCCGCGCGCCGGATCGGCATCGAGACCATGGACTTCCAGGCCGCCTGCCGGACCTACATCATCCTGATGGCCGAAGGCCGCAAGGTAGCTGCGGCGCTGCTGATCGAGCGCCCGGCCGCCTGAGGCGCGCCGCCCGTCCAATCGCTCGCCCCCTGGTCCGTCACCCTCCCGATCCCTCCCATCATCCGACTCGACATCGAGGGATCGAAGCGCCTTTAATTGAATGTTAAGGCGCGATGCGTTACAAATCCGGCGGTGCCGCGCCTGCGACTTGCCGCTTTTCCGTTTCCGATTCCGTTTGTCTGACAGGCTGACCGACTCCATGACCGATACGCCATCGAGGCTGCCGCCCAACCGTGCCGTACTCCTACTCATCCTGCTGAGCCTCGCCCTAATCTGGTTCGGCCCGCTCGGGCTACGCTACCTGATCCCCAGCGACGAAGGCCGCTACGCCGAAATGGCGCGCGAGATGTTCGTGACCGGCGACTGGATCACGCCGCGCTACAACAGCTACAAGTATTTCGAAAAGCCGCCGCTGCAGACCTGGCTCAATGCCCTGAGCTTCGCCTGGCTCGGCATCGGCACCTGGCAGGCGCGCCTCTACACGGCGCTAGTCAGTTTCGGCGGGATCCTGCTAGGGGGCTACACCGGCGCGCGCGTGTTCAACCCGCTGGCAGGCCTGTGCGCTGCGGTGGTGCTGGCCGCCTCGCCGTACTGGAACCTAATGGGCCACTTCAACACACTCGACATGGGCTTGTCGTTCTGGATGACGGTCACGCTCTGCGCCCTGCTGCTGGCCCAGCGGCCGGGCCTGACCACCAGCGCGACGCGCGGCTGGATGTGGCTGTGCTGGGCCTCGATGGCGCTCTCGGTGCTCTCAAAGGGGCTGATCGGCGTGATCCTGCCCGGCGCGGTGCTGATGCTCTACACGTTGATCGCCCGCGACTGGGCGCTGTGGAAGCGCCTGCACTTGGTCAGCGGCCTGGTAATCTTCTTCGCGATCGCTACGCCCTGGTTCGTGCTGGTGCAGCAGCGCAACCCCGAATTCCTCAACTTCTTCTTCGTGGTCCAGCAGTTCCGCCGCTACCTGACGCCCGAGCAGAACCGTCCGGGCCCCCTCTACTACTTCGTCGCAGTGCTGCTGGTGGGCTTCCTGCCCTGGCTGTCAATCGTCGTGCAGAGCCTGCGCCACGCCTGGCGCATGCCGCGCCAGCCCAACGGCTTCGCGCCGATGACGGTGCTGCTGGTCTGGAGCGGCTTCATTTTCCTGTTCTTCAGCGCCTCGCATTCGAAGCTGGTGTCCTACGTGCTGCCGATCGCGCCCTCGCTGGCCCTAGTGCTGGGGGCCTACCTGCCTCTAGTGGCGCGCGAACGCTATCACCGGCACCTGATCGGATATCTGCTGTTCCTGGTCGCGGCCACCGCCGGCTGCGCGGTGCTCGGCCAGTTGGGCAACGAGCGCACCCCGAACTCGCAGTACGTGGCGTTCCAACACTGGGTCTGGGCGGCGCTGGCGGTCGCCTTCGTGCTGACCCTGGTGGCGCTGTGGATCAACCGCCGCGGCAAGGCCGGCATCGCCGCCACCGCCTTCGTATTCGGCCTCGCCTGGCTGCTGCTCGGCACCATCGGCGGCACCGGTCACAATGCGTTCGGCCGCTACAGCTCGGGCGCGCTGCTAGCGCCGGCGATCCGCGCCGAATTTGCCCGGCTGCCACCCGACACGCCGTTCTACGCGGTCGAGATGCTCGACCACACGCTGCCCTTCTACGTCGGCCATACCACCACCTTGGCGGCTTACCAGGACGAACTCGGCTTCGGCATCTCGTGCGAACCGCAGAAATGGGTGCCGACCATCGAGGAATGGGAGCGCCGCTGGCGCGCCGAGCCCGCCGCGATCGCGGTGATGCGCCCCGAGCGCTACGAGGCGCTGCTCAAGGCCGGCCTGCCAATGAAGCTGATTGCGCGCGACAACCGCCGCGTGGTCGTCGAGAAGCCGCAATCCTGAGGAAAGTCGAACCGATGAATCCGGTTTCGCTCGTCTGCATCGTCACCGGCGTGCTGCTCAACGCCTGCGCGCAACTGCTGCTGAAGGCCGGCGTCAATGCCGTCGGCCACTTCGAGTTCTCGCGCGCCAACATCATCCCTGTCGGCTTCAAGATCGCCACCCAGCTGCCGATCATCGGCGGGCTGGGCTGCTACGTGCTTAGCGTGGTGGTCTGGATCGTCGGCCTGTCGTGCGTCGACGTCTCGATCGCCTACCCGATGCTCTCGCTCGGCTACGTGGTCAATGCCTTCGCCGCCTGGTACCTGTTCGGCGAGGTGCTGTCGGTACAGCGCCTGATCGGCATCGGCATCATCCTGGTCGGCGTGCTGGTGCTCGCGCGCAGCTGAGGCACCGAAGGGACGAAGCCGCGGCATCGCGGCTTCCCCTTCTTCCCCCCCCCCACAAAAAGAGACGTTGTAATCTCGCGAACCAGTGTTTAATGCGCATGCTGGATCGCGAACGATCCAACACCATTTAAAGACCATCGCCGCTATGAGCCAGACACCCGTGCCGTTCTTGCCGCTCACCCGACCGGAAATCGACGAGGAAACCATCCAGGGCGTCGCCGAGGTGCTCCGTTCCGGCTGGATCACCACCGGCCCGCAGAACCAGCGCTTCGAGGCCGCCCTGTCCGAGTATTGCGGCGGGCGCCCGGTGCGCAGCTTCAACTCGGGCACCGCGACGCTCGAGATCGGGCTGCGCATCGCCGGCGCCGACGCCGGCGACGAGGTGATCACCACCCCGGCGAGCTGGGTCGCCACCGCCAACGTGATCCTAGAGGTAGGTGCCACGCCGGTGTTCGTCGACATCGACCCGGCCACCCGCAACCTCGACCTGGAGGCGCTCGAGCGCGCCATCACGACGCGCACCAAGGCCGTGATCCCGGTCTACCTGGCCGGGCTGCCGGTCGACATGGACCGGCTCTACGCGATCGCCCGCGAGCACAAGCTGCGCGTGCTCGAGGACGCCGCGCAGGCGCTCGGCTCGACCTGGAAGGGCAAGCGCATCGGCGAGTTTGGCGACATCGTCTCGTTCAGCTTCCACCCGAACAAGAACGTCACCTCGATCGAGGGCGGCGCGTTGGTGCTCAACAACGAGGATGAGGCGATCCTGGCCCAGAAGTACCGCCTGCAGGGCGTGACGCGTACCGGCATAGACGGCATGGACTGCGACGTGCTGGGCGGCAAGTATAATCTGACTGATGTCGCGGCTCGCGTCGGCTTCGGCCAGCTCACGCAGATCGAGCGTTTCACCGAGCAGCGCCGACGCCTGGCGCGCGCCTACTTCGCCGCCTTCGAGGCGAGCCCGGCGCTGAGCGTGGGCCTGCCGATTGCCGATTTCGAGCACAGCAACTGGCATATGTTCCAGATCACGCTGCCGCTCGAACGGCTCTCGCTCACGCGCGGCGCGTTCATGGAGCAGCTCAAGGAAGCAGGCATCGGCTCGGGCGTGCACTACCCGGCGATCCACCTGTTCACGCTCTATCGCGCGCGCGGCTTCCACGAAGGCATGTTCCCTCACGCCGAGCGCTTCGGCGCGTCGACTGTCACGCTGCCGCTGTTTACGCAGATGAGTGAGGCGGACGTCGGGCGCGTGGTCGAGGCGGTCAACCAAATTTGCGAACGATACGGAAAATAAGCGGAAATGACTCACCCTGAAACACGCGCCACGAACCCGGAAGTCTCGATCGTCATCCCCGTGTACAACGAGGAAGACGGGCTCGCCGCGCTCTTCGCCAGACTGTATCCCGCGCTCGATGCGCTCGATGCGGCGTACGAAGTAATTTTCATCAACGACGGCAGCCGCGACCGCTCGGCAGCCCTGCTCGCCGAGCAGTTCCGCAAGCGCCCCGACACCACGCGCGTGGTCCTGCTCAACGGTAACTACGGCCAGCATATGGCGATCCTCGCCGGCTTCGAGCAGTCGTGCGGCGAGATCGTGATCACGCTCGACTCCGACCTGCAGAACCCGCCCGAGGAGATCGGCAAGTTGGCGCACAAGATGCGCGAGGGCTACGACTATGTCGGCACGATCCGCATGCAGCGCCAGGACAGCCTGTTCCGCCGCAAGGCTTCAGCCGCTATGAACCGGCTGCGCGAGCACATCACGCGCATCAAGATGACCGACCAGGGCTGCATGCTGCGCGCCTACAGCCGCCAGATCATCGACACTATCAACCGCTGCGGCGAAGTCAACACCTTCATCCCGGCGCTGGCCTACACCTTCGCGCAAAACCCGACCGAGATCGACGTCGCGCACGAGGAACGCTTCGCGGGCAAATCGAAGTACTCGCTGTACAGCCTGATCCGCCTGAACTTCGACCTGGTCACCGGCTTCTCGGTGGTGCCGCTGCAATGGCTGTCCTTCGTCGGCGTGATCCTGTCGATCGGCTCGACCGCGCTGTTCCTACTGCTGCTGATCCGCCGCTTTATCGTCGGGGCGGAAGTCCAGGGCGTGTTCACGCTGTTCGCCATTACCTTCTTCCTACTCGGCGTGATCATCTTCGCGCTGGGCCTGCTCGGCGAGTACATCGGTCGGATCTACCAGCAGGTTCGCGCGCGGCCGCGCTACCTGATCCAGACCGTGCTCGAGAAACGCGCCGAGCGCGCCCACCTGCCGCTGACGGGCACCGCCGGCAAGGCCTCGCGATGAAACCGCGCGCGGTTGTCTTCGCCTATCACAAGGTCGGCGTGCGCTGCCTGCAGGTGCTGCGCGCGCGCGGCGTCGAGGTCGCCCTGGTGGTCACCCACGAGGACAGCCCGCGCGAGAACATCTGGTTCGGCAGCGTCGCCTCGGTGGCCCGCGAGCACGACATCGCGGTGATCACGCCGGCCGATCCGGCCGGCGCGGAACTGCGCGAGGCAGTGGCCGCCGCGCAACCCGATTTCATCTTTTCGTTCTACTACCGGCACATGCTGCCGGTCGCGCTGCTCGCGCTGGCCGCCCGCGGCGCATACAACATGCACGGCTCGCTGCTGCCGAAATACCGCGGCCGCGTGCCGACCAACTGGGCGGTACTGCGCGGGGAGACCGAAACCGGCGCGACCCTACACGAGATGTCGGCCAAGCCCGACGCGGGTCCCATCATCGGCCAGACCGCGGTGCCAATCCTGCCCGACGACACCGCCGCCCAGGTGTTCGACAAGGTCACCGTGGCCGCCGAGCAGACGCTCTGGCGCGTGCTGCCGGCGCTGTTGGCGGGCGAGGCGCCACACCTGCCGAACGACCTCTCGCAAGGCAGCTACTTCGGCGGGCGCAAGCCCGAGGATGGCCGCCTTGACTGGTCGAAGCCGGCCGCCGAAGTCTATAACCTGATCCGGGCAGTCGCGTTCCCTTATCCGGAGGCCTTCACCGAACTACACGGCCGCCGCTTCGTGGTCGCCAGGGCGCGCCTGGCCGCGTCCGGCTCGCCCGCCGCGCAAGCCGCGTGGGATTTGCCGCCGGGGCTGCACGTAAGCGATAACGAGCTATTCGGCGTCTGCGGCGACAGCCGCGCCATCTCGATCCTCGAGCTGCGTGAGCAGAACCCTATCCGTCCGGACCACGAGACGGTCCTGTCTCCCGCTCAATTCGCGCAGTTCATTGATTCTTCCCGTCAGTTATGAAAGCAAAAAAAGTCCTGATCCTCGGTGTGAACGGCTTCATTGGCCATCACCTGTCGAAGCGCATTCTTGAAACCACCGATTGGGAAGTGTTCGGAATGGACATGCAGACCGATCGGCTTGGCGATCTCGTCAACCACGAGCGGATGCATTTCTTCGAAGGCGACATCACGATCAACAAAGAGTGGGTGGAGTACCACGTCAAGAAGTGCGACGTGATCCTGCCACTGGTGGCGATCGCCACTCCCGCCACCTACGTGCAGCAGCCGCTGCGCGTGTTCGAGCTCGACTTCGAGGCGAACTTGCCGATCGTGCGTTCGGCCGTCAAGTACCGCAAGCACCTGGTGTTTCCGTCGACCTCCGAGGTCTACGGCATGTGCTTGGACGAGCAGTTCGACCCGGACGCCTCGGCGCTGACCTACGGCCCGATCAACAAACCGCGCTGGATCTACGCCTGCTCCAAGCAGCTGATGGACCGCGTGATCTGGGGCTACGGCATGGAAGGCCTGAACTTCACACTGTTCCGCCCGTTCAACTGGATCGGCCCGGGCCTCGACTCGATCTACACGCCCAAGGAAGGCAGCTCGCGTGTGGTCACACAGTTCCTCGGCCATATCGTGCGTGGCGAGAACATCAGCCTGGTTGACGGCGGCTCGCAGAAGCGCGCCTTCACGTATGTCGACGACGGCATCAGCGCGCTGATGAAGATCATCGAGAGCCCCAACGACATCGCCTCGGGCAAGATCTACAACATCGGCAATCCGAGCAACAACTACTCGGTGCGCGAGCTGGCCAACAAGATGCTCGAGCTGGCCGCCGAATTCCCCGAGTACGCGGCCTCGGCCAAGCAGGTGCAGCTGGTCGAGACGACCTCCGGCACCTACTACGGCAACGGCTACCAGGACGTGCAGAACCGCGCGCCGAAGATCGACAACACCATGGAGGAACTCGGCTGGGCACCGCAGTCGACCTTCGACGACGCGCTGCGCAACATCTTCGAGGCGTATCGCGGCCACGTCGCCGACGCGCGTGCCCTGGTCGAACAGCAAAACTGACGCATTGGCCCGCATCGTCCTCAAGATCGACGTCGATACGCTGCGCGGCACGCGCGAAGGCGCGCCGAATCTGGCGCGCATCTTCGATCGCCATGCCGCGCGCGCGACCTTCCTGTTTAGCCTGGGCCCCGATCACACGGGCTGGGCGATGCGCCGCGTGCTGCGGCCCGGCTTCCTGAAGAAGGTCTCGCGCACCTCGGTAGTCGAGCATTACGGGATCCGCCAGCTGATGTACGGCGTGCTGCTGCCGGGGCCCGACATCGGGCGCCGCGCGGTGGGCGAGATGCGCGCGATCCACGAGGCCGGCTTCGAATGCGGCATCCACACCTGGGATCACATCTACTGGCAGGACAACGTGCGCAGCCGCGAGCGCAACTGGACGGCCCGCGAGATGGGCAAGAGCCACGCGCGCTTCGTCGAGATCTTCGGCACGCCGCCTGTCACACACGGCGCGGCCGGCTGGCAGATGAACCCGGCGGCCTTCGAGCAGATCGACGCCTGGGGCATGCGCTACGCCTCCGACGGCCGCGGCCACGGGCCGTATCGCCCGGTGGTGGCGGGCTGCACGCTGAACCACGTGCAGCTGCCCACCACCCTGCCGACGCTCGACGAAGTGCTCGGCATCGACAAATTGAACGTCGCGGCCCACCTGCTGGCGCGTACCGAGCGCAATCCGCACGACCAGGTGTTCACGCTGCACGCCGAGCTCGAAGGCCAGAAGCTGGCGCCGGTGTTCGAGCAGCTGCTGGCCGGCTGGCGCGCCCAGGGTCATACGTTCGCGACCATGGGCGACTATCATGCCGCGCTGGACCTCGACTCGCTGCCATCGTACCCTGTCACGTGGGGCGAGATCCCCGGCCGCTCCGGCGAACTGATCGTCCAGCCCGACTGATCGACAGCCGGGGCGCCATCCTCTTTCGCGCCATGCCCGGCACGACGAAGCGTCGTGCCGCCGATCACAACAGGAGAATCCCGTGTCCGTCGAAATCGACCGTCAAGTTTCCGATTTCACCGCACAGGCGACCGGCGGCAATCTCGCGATGTCGGCGCTGAACGGCAAGAAGCTCGTGCTGTATTTCTACCCGAAGGATAATACGCCGGGCTGCACCACCGAAGGCCTGCAGTTCCGCGATCTGTACCCGAAGTTCAAGAAGGCCGGTGCCGAGATCGTCGGCGTCTCGCGTGACAGCCTGTGCTCGCACGACAATTTCAAGGCCAAGCTGGAGCTGCCCTTCCCCTTGATTTCGGACCCCGATGGAATACTCTGCGCGATGTTCGGTGTCATGAAACCAAAGAAAATGTATGGGAAGGAAATGCGCGGCATCGAGCGCTCGACCTTCCTGATCGACGGCGACGGGGTGCTGCGCCGCGAGTGGCGCGGCATCAAGGTGCCAGGCCATGTCGACGAGGTGCTCAGCGCTGTACAAGCGCTTTGAGGCAGGTTATATTGGGCCGCAATCAATGCTCGTCAGTCCACTCTTTTCGTAGCTGCGCAGTCGGTCGGCGCGAGTTTCGTTGGCCCGTGACGCAGCAAGAAGCCGAGCCGCTTGTCCCTGTTCGGGGGAAGCGGCTTTTTTCGTGCGCCCGGCAGGGCGCACTCACTTGGAGGTGAAAGTCCTCTACACGCCCGGCAAGGGGAAGTGCTAGCCAGAGGCAAGGGTGTCGCGGGCGACTGCGAATCCGAAGGAAGCCCGAGGCAAAGCGC
>JAYFRX010000043.1:0-12206 GCA_040946945.1 Burkholderia sp.
ATTGGCCTTCAAGGCCGCGGGCTTTTTCAGGACCGTCAGGCGCGACTCTCATCGTGGCGCGGGGAGCCAATCCCCACAATGACGCCGGATAGATTTAGGCAAGCCAACCACATCATCAAAGATCAGTTTTGCAAAAACGGGGGTGACCATAGATTCGTTTGTTCGAATGTGTGTTTGTTTGTATCAATAAACAAGCATCAATCACGCGGTGCGACGCTGAACCCGCTGCCGTTGCTCAGGCTGTACCCGTCGTCGTGCGTGACGAACACGCTGGCCGCCGTCTTACTTTTTTGAACTTTCAACACGAACGAGTGCTTGTGCAGCACCGCGTTGACCTCGTCCTGCAGGTTGCGGCCGTTCCAGTCGTGCAGGCCGGCCAGGCGAACACGCCAGAGCGCGCCAGCGCGGAACTACTCGACGGTCGGGCACTCGATGCTGTCGGCTTCGAAGTTTCCCCGGTAATGCCGATACACCGCTTCGCACGCTCGGGTGATGGCCGCGTCCGAAAAATCACGGCTGGTGTGGATGCAGTCGGTGCCCATGCTGACCTTTTCGAACCCATCCGGCGTGGTCCGCATGTGGTAAATCGAGCCCTTGAAGTCGATCCCGCCGTCGAAGTACGAGCCCTCGAAATGGCCCACCACGCTATCGACCTGCTTGGTGTTTGGGCCGTCGGTCCAGCGAACGCTGATGCTCGCGTCCATGCTGTAGGTGCTGTTTTTGACGGAAAACTTGACGCCTGGGAACGCCTCCTTGAGGGTCGCGCGGACCAGTTTGTCGGTTTCTGCGCAGGACAGGTAGACGGTTCCGCTGGTCGTGGTCATGGTGTGTTTGTTTGTATGCGTGTTTGTTTGTTGGCTCAGTTTTTCCAGACGAACACGTAAAACGCTTCGCGCGCTGCCGCTCCGGGGTTGTAGCCAAACAGCACTTCAAACCCGTGGCCCATCTGCCAGGTCGTGCCCGTTTCGATGCCTTCGGGTGCCTCGTTGAACCAGGCCAGCGCCACGTCGATGTCGGGGCTTTCCAGCGCCTCACGGGTGATGAACACCGGACCGCCGGTGAGGTCGTGCCGTTCGCAGGTCGCGTCGTCGAGCCGTTGGACGTTCGGAAACTGCAGTTGGGGGAGCCCGCCGTTGAAGCCGTTGACGTTGCTGTTCGTGCGGTTCTGGATCGTTGTTGCGCTCATGCCTGTGCTCCGTTCGTTGAAAGGTTTGCTGTCGGTGTTCGCCCAGGCGCATAAAAAGCCGGGCCGGCACAAGGGCAAGGGGCACGACAAAGCCGCAGCCGCGCAGCGGACCGGGTGCCGTCGTGCGCGAAGCGAACCCTTGCCCTGCCTTGCCGGGATGGCTTATGCGTCGGCCTTTGGCGAACAACGGCGGCTTTTCAACAAACGGGGTGCGGAGCGCCACCGGCCGCGGGAGAAACGCACGGGCCGTTGACCTGGTTGGAGGTTTCGAGTGAGGGCCTACGGCCCGTTTGGGGTGTTGAAGTGACGCTTCCCGTTATTACGGTGGATTGTCGACGCGCGAGGTCGACGGTTGAGGTGCGATGGTCAAAGGCCGGCGGATGTTCGCCGGCCTTTGTTCGTGGTACCAGGGGAAAGGAACGGGCGGCTTGCGCCGCCTGGCCCGCGCTGGCGCCCGTTGCCTGCGCGTCAGGGCCTGACCTTGGCCCGAACGCCAGCGCCGTCGTCCACCCGCAGGTCAATCCGCGCCTGCGCTTCCTGAGTCCGCCCATCGCGCACGGTGATCGTCTCGCCGATGAGGGTGCCCCGCACGATCAGCACGTCGTGGAACACGTCGGTCCACTGGCCGTCGGGGCCGGCGAGCGTGTCGAACGGGACGTTTCCCTCCTCGGTCGACAGCCAGAGCACGCCCGAGCCTTTGAGGCGCACTGCATGGACAGTCAAGCGGTCGGTGTTGCCGTCGGGTGCGTAGAGGCACGGCGGTTTCATGGCGAGGTCGCACACGTCGACGTGCGTCCCAATCGGGACGCCGATGGGCAGGTGGTCGATCGAGGCCTGGCGGTTTTGGTCGAGGTCGATGGTCAGGCTGGAGGCCGCGTGGGCGGACAGGGACAGCATCAGGGTTGCGAGGACGGCGAGGTGGCGAAGCATGATGGTTCCTCCGGTCGACGGCGCCGGGCGGCGCCTGTACCGCCTGTCCCGCACGTGAGGCGGGCACAAGGGAGCGTTGACGCTGGGTGCTTACAGGCGCCGCCGGCCACGGGCCGTCGTCATGGGTTGTTCGGTGAACTCGGCCATCGCGTCGCGCAGCGCCGCCCTTTCCCGTTCGATGCGCTTGTCGTGCAGCAGCGACCGCAGCGCGTCGCCGTGCGTTCCGCCCCCCTCACTGTCCTCGGCGCTGAACGGCGTGGCGGTCAGGTCGGCACCGAACTCACGCAGCAGGCGAAGCAGCTCGTTCAGGTCTTGCGTGTCGTCGGCGTTGCGGAACGCGTGCCACCAGACCGGCACGGTGGCACCGCCGTGCATGGTCGAGCGTGGCCGGGGTTCAACAGGTCGGGCGTGGTCTGGCACAGCACGGTCCACGCGGACTCGAGGTTGTCGAACACGCTGGCGTCCATTGCGCTGGGCGGCGTCAGCGCGGCGATCGCCGCGGCCTCGATCGCGGCCGGTCCCTGGGACGTGACGCTGCTGAACAGCAACGCCAGCACGTCCGCCCGCTGCGCGTGGGCGGCACGCTTGAACAGGTCCGCGTCCGGCGTGAGCCCGCGGTCGAGCCAAGCGGCGAGCACGTCGACGGGAGCGCCGCAGGCGATGAGGTCGCCGGCCACCGTGGTCCAGACTTTGGGGATGGAGGTTCCGATGGGCGTGGTCATGGTGCGTCCCCGCGGCATATGGCGTGCTCGCGCTCGATGAGCGCCGCCACAAAGGCCAGCGGCCAGCCGATCGCCACGATGGCGACCATGCCCGCGATCATGTTCAGCAGGAACGTCAGCACGGTGTTGCTGCGGCCGGCAACGTGGATCAGCGATAGGGCGTGCTCGCCGATCCAAGGGTAGACGACCAGCAGCAAAGCGAGTTCGGAAGCGAGTTCTTTCACCGCCTTGATAAAGTTGATGATCTTCATGCTGCACCTCCGTTGCGGACCTTCATCGCCTGGCGGATGAGCCACGGCACGGCGCGGAGCGGAACGTACGCCACGGCCACGGCCAGCGTGCCGACGGTCGTGAACAGGCCGGAGTAAAGCGGCCCTACGTCGAGTCCGCCGTGGCCGGAAAAGGTGGAGAAAAGGAGTGCCCCGGCACGCAACCCCAAGGCGTGGTCGATCAAAGCCGGAGCGACGATCAGCAGGACGGCCCAGCCGACGATGGTACCGAGCCCGAAAACCCATACCGCCGCCAACATTTGCGTTGCAAATCGGGCTCGCGATGCCATCACGCCGACGAGAACAAGCAGCCAAGCGATGGACAGCAGGGACGAGGCGTAAAACAGTGGCATGGCGGGCTCCGGTGGGTGGGGGCCGGTTGCCCCCTGTACTGCCCCGACCCGCGTTGCAGCGGGCACAAGGTGGAGTGTTGACGCTGGGTGGTCAGAACGGGGCCGCGGTGCCGGTCTTGAAACCGTCGTATGAGCGCAACCACGATCGGGTGAAACTCACCAGGCCGCAGGTCTTGGACTCGAGCCAGGTTTCGCTGATGCCAGGTTCGTCGTGACGAAGCCAGGCGCGGGCGCGCTCTTTCAAAATGCGCATGTCCGGCAGCGATGCTGCCCTCCCGAAGTTTGTCGACGAACCGGGCGAACTGGCTGGGTGCGTTCGAGCGGACCGGCTGCGGCACGGGGCCGTCGTCCGGCGTCAGGTTTTCGTCGCGGTCGTTGAACGAGAGGGCTTCTTGAGTTGCGAGTGCGAGGGTCATGGCGATGTGCTCCGGTGAACAGGCCGGGCTGGCCTGGTACCGCCCTGACCCGCCGTAAGGCGGGCACTGGGTGGACGTTGGCGCCGGAGCGGTCAGTAGGACGGGAAACGCTTGCCGATTTCGACGGCGTTCGGAAGATGGCCGACTTCCGCCAACAGTCGTTGGTGGGCGTGACGACCGCTGCGATCGAGCGCGTACATTTCAGCGCCAGCGCGAAGCAGTTGACGGCAAATCGTCTGCGAGTCCTCGTGGTCGTCGCGCGCAAGGCCCATTGCGGCGTGGTGCAGCGGCGTGCGGCCGTCGTCATCCTCCGCGTGCACGTCGGCTCCCGCGGCGATCAGGTCGGCGACCAGAAAACGGTTGCCCAGGCGTGCGGCGTGGTGCAGCGCCGTGCGTCCGTCCGCGTCTTTCGCTTTCACTTGGGCCCCGATCGCGAGCAGGTCGATCGCGAAGCGGGACTCGCCGCGCAGAACGGCGTAGTGCAGGAGGCGGTTGCCAGCAGCGTCTTTAGCATCGACGTACGTGCCGGCGTCGAGCATGGCCTGGCGGGTGGGCAGTTCGTCGCTACTGCCATATTTCACTGTTTCGAACAGGGGGTCGAGAATGAGTTTGCTGACGGACATGGCGGGCTCCTTGTAGCGGACCGGGGATCGGTCTGTACCGCCCTGACCCGCATTGCTGCGGGCACTGGGTGGGAGCGTTGAAAAACAAAAAGCCCGTGGGGTCACGGGCTTGAACGGTGGGGCGCGGTGTGCTGCGCTTGCTACAAGGTCAGTAAAACTCGAGGCCTGCTACTCGTCAATAGCATTTGATAACTTTTTTCACGCCTTGGCGTGCCAGGCCGGCGGGTCCACCCGGTCGCGCGTCAGTTGGGTGGGCGAGCATTCCCGCGGGCGTTTGCCGCTGGGAAAAACAGCGAACTCAGGCGGTGCGAACGGGTCGCCGAATCCGTCGAGTTCGCGCAGCGGCAGCACGTCGTCGACGGCCAGATGGATCACGTCGCGGTGCAACAGCATCAACACGGCGGACCATGGATCGTCGGCGAGCATCGCCGTGACCGTGGGCCAGAACTCGGCCTCGGGCAACGGTGGTTCGTCGAAGTGCTTGCACATGGCGACGTAACTGCCGAACGCCGACGCGTTACCGGTCCAGACGAACGGGTCGACATGGACGTGCCGGTTGCGAAGCCAGTCGCGAACGGTGCTGAGGTCGAGGTCGGTGGTGGTGGTCATGGTGAACTCCCTTTACTTTTCAGAGCGCGAGTCCATGCCCTCGACCTTGATATTGACGGCGGCGATCTTCTTGGGACCGCGACGCATATTCGGTTTGAGATTGAAGCCGTGCCGGTCGTCGTTCATCTTTTTCCAGAAGATGTCGTAAATCCAGCACGCGCTCCTTGCTACGGGTCGATTTCGCCCGGGCGGACATCACCCGGCAGTAGTGGTCGTAGATTTCCTGCTTGGGCGTCCAGACGGTCAGGTCGGCCCGCACGTCGAACTCGTCGATCCAGGTGGACAGCGGGTCGTTCGCCGGCAGCACCTCGGCCTTGCGTTGCTGAACTTCCGGCGGCGCTTCGTCGTCGGTTGGCCATTGCCAGTTACGCGCACCGAGCGCGGACACGCCGCAGAGCAGGAAGTCGAGCTACCCGCCCAGTTCGGCGGGCTTGCTCAAGACCTGCTGGAACCAGCCGGCGACGGCTTTTTTGGTCTTGGACTTCGAGGAACTGTTGTTGAACGGCAGTGTTTCGATCCGACGGGCGATCGACCCGTCCTCGTCCTTGAACGCGGGTATCACGTTCGACGACATGATGACCGTGCCGGTGAACACGACCGACACCGCGTCCTGATTTTTGATCGTGATCCGCATCTTGTCGCCGCCGGTCAGTTGCTTGAACTCCTCCTCGACGATGTACTTGGTCTCGTTGGCCGTGATCAGTGTTTTGCCGATCGTTTCGCGCAACGCGAACGGCTGCCGCAAGTCTTCCATCGGCAGTGCCACGTTGTTCGGGTGGACGTGTTCGAGCAGTTTGATCAGCGTGCCCTTGCCCGCGCCCGAACGTCCCTCGAGCAGGATGGCTTTCTGGAAAGGCTTGCGACCCGTCACGAGCGTGCTGCCCAGCGTCAACGCGAAGTGCTCGAACAGGCGCTGGTTGGGCGCGATCTCGCGCAGGAAACGCCCGATTTCCAGGTCCTCGCTGGGCCATGTTGGCCTGTAGATCCACGGCTTCGCCTTGGTCTTGACGATCCCGGACCTTGCCCAGTCGAACGTGGCGTTGAGTAGCGTGGTCTGACCGAACGACGGGTCCGGGTCGTAGACGAAAATCCGTCCGTCGTGCTGGACTTCCAGCACGGCGTTGGTCAACTGGATCAGGGTCTTGTCCTCCGGGAACGGTGGCAGGCACTGGTCCACGACCATCATGTCCAAGGCGTAGCGCACCGCGTTGTCGACCGTGCGCGCGCCGACCCGATCCGGGCACTGCTCCTCGAACAGGTCGCCCAGCCGGTACCGCAACGTCTTTATTTCCTGCTCTTCGAAGTAGACGCCGTTCCAGCGCCGGAACACCATCTGGTCGGGGTCCTCGACCAGGCGCTTGTCGGCTTTCAACAGGTGCCGTCCGCGCTGCTGAGGCGATGCGTTCTCGGGCAAGGCGTCGGGCTGTTTCTTGCCTTTTCCCGCGCTCTCGGCCTGTTGCGCAACCGTCGCGGCCTGTTTCAACTCGGCGTCGAGACGGGTGACTTCATCCAGCGCCCGCACCGCGGCCTTGTCGAGTTTTTTGGACTTCGCCTCGGCCAGCATGATCTCCTTGGCCGGGGCTTTCATCGCCACCAGCCCGGCCAGCACGTCGGTGGCCTCGTCGGCGGCGTCCTGTGCCTTGGCGGCCTTTGCGACCGCGCTGGCCCTGGTCTTGTCGGCTTTCGCCAGGGCCGCCCGGGCTTCCTTCAGGGTCTTCGGCGGTGCAATCACCACGTCGGTGCTGGCCGGTGCTGCTACGACCGACGTGGCGGTGGCAGATTTGCGGCGCGCCGCAAGCCCGGCCACCAAGGGAAGCGGGCACGTGCCGACGAAGCGGTAGCACGGATCGGCGCTAAAGTCCCAGCGCGCCGCGTCGTCGCCGTCATCGAACCCGTTGTCGTTGCTGGCGACCGCCTCGGGGTCGAACGCGCTCTCGTCGACGGGGGGCGCAAACCCAGCGTGGCTTTTGCGACGTTAAAGTTAAGCACGGCGGCGGACGGGTACGGGCGCCGCGCAGCAGCGGCGAGCCGCGCCTGACGCTTGAGGTCGTCTGCGACGTGATCGGCGGACGAAACGGTTGGTGCTTGGAACATATCGAGGACTCCCGTTCGGATATTGACACGGGACCATCCCTGTACTAGCGCACAAAAATGAATCCGCGCCTTGGTCGGTGCTGCGTTCGTGGACCCGCCTGCAAGCAGGTCTTTTCTTTTCAGGCGTTAGAACGTACGGCCTTCTTCCACGCCAAAACCCATCTTCAAAAGCGTCGGATCGCGGAGCCAGGCCGCGACCAGCGCGCGCACCACGTCGGCGTCTTTGGCCGAGCGTTCCAGCGGTTCAGTTCTGCAGCCATGGTTTCGGTGAAGTGGCAGAGTTGTACTGCTGGGTCTTGCATCGCGTGGTGGCTGGGCGTGCGACGGGTATGGCGGGCTCCTCGATGTGGGCGGTAAACGAAAGACGCCCCCGGCTGTTCGGCCGGAGGCGTCGGTCTGGCGTGCACGACGGCACGCCCTTGATTGAACGGTGAGCGCAATGGACAGCGCAGCGCTGGCTACCGAGTCAGTAAAACTCCAAGTCGATGGCGTGTCAAGCGTTTGATAACACGAAAGCCGGGGCGCAACCGGAACGGTCGAGGTGCGCGAATGAAGGGCAGTGGTCATGCGATGCTCCGGTTCGTGGGTTCGTAAGACGCCGCGTTCGGTTGAACGTGACGGCTCCCGATGAACGGAGCAAGACTGCTGGGTAGGCCAGCGGATCGCGTGGTGGAAAGCACCAAAATCTACGCTGATGCTGTATTGGAAGCTGTACCCTGGGGACGTTGATTTGTACAGCGGTGCGCGCGGCTGGGCGGGCTCGACGGGCCGCAGGCGAGAGGCCGGAGGCAGATTGCGAGGGCTTGCGTCCAAAAAATGGGGCAAGGGCCGGTGGCCGGGCTTCCCCCCACGTTTTGCCACCGAGGGTCACACTGAGGGCCACACTGGAAATCCTTACCCAGCAAGGCTTACAGCGAAGTACGACCCATTTTCTTCAAAAAGTGACAAAAAAGAGGCCGTACCGAAGGAAAATTCGCCGTGGTCGATTTTTTATATGGTGGAATGCTGGGCGGATGGGTAAAAATTAATTTTCCCCTTAGTACGGACCGGTTTTCGATGCTTTAGGGTCACACTGCGGAAAAACGCCCGCAAACCCTTACCCAGCAAGGGTTCGCAGTGTGATCTTTGGTGGAACCCTCCAGAACCGAGGGTCACACTTTTTCATGAACTGCCCGCAAACCATTGCCCAGCAAGGGTTTCTAGTGTGACCCTCCGAAAAGCAAGGGTCACACTGCTTTGCTAAGTACCAAGCCATGTTGGGTAAGGCTTGGCCGGACGGTCTTACGCCGGCCGCGCGGTTTTGCCCTGCGGTGCGGTAGCGCAAACGTCAAAAGCATGGGCCGCTGCGCGTCCTCGGCGACCCGCTGGCACCGTGGCCGCAGGCTATCGGCCTTTCGAGCAAGCAGGACCGTACGATCTGCTCCACACTTACAACATTTTGTTTGGACGTGCGCCACAATGGCACCTTATGAAAGCCGCTCACACAGAAGACCTGCGTGCCGCCGTGGAGCGCATCACCGTGCGCTTGCCCGACGCGATGATCAAAGCTATCGACGCCGCGTGTTCGAAACGCGTTGGCAACGTCTCGCGCAACACGTAGATCCTGGAAGCCGTCCAGGAAAAGTTGTCGCGTGTCGGCGATGCGGATGATCAATCAGGTGCTGATAGGGGAAGCGCATGAGTTGCTTCTACGAGTTCTTCGCTGGCGGGGGCATGGCCCGTGCCGGCTTGGGCGATGGGTGGGATTGCCTGTTTGCCAACGATTTCGACCACAAGAAGGGTGCCACCTACCGGCAAAACTGGGGCGGCGACGAGTTGCTGACCGATGACGTGCGCTTGGTGAAGCCTGACAACCTTCCTGGCCGCGCCAACCTGATTTGGGGCTCATTCCCGTGCCAAGATTTGTCGCTGGCAGGTGCCGGCGCGGGCCTAAAAGGCGACCGGTCGGGCACGTTCTGGCCGTTTTTTAAAGTGGTGAAGGGCCTGATCGCGGACGACCGCGCGCCCGACATCATCGCGTTGGAAAACGTCGTTGGCACGCTGCACTCGCATGGCGGGAAAGACTTCGCGGCGATCTGCACGGCGCTTGATCGCGTTGGGTACCGTTTCGGCGCGATGGTGATCGATGCGGCTCTTTTCGTGCCGCAGTCCCGGCCTCGCCTGTTCGTGATCGGTATCCGCAAGGATTTGCCGATCCCGGACGCGATCGTGCGCCAGGATCCATCGCCCTTGTTTCACCCGAAGGCCCTCTTGACAGCATTGGACAAACTAACGGCAAAAGCCCGACAAAACTGGGTGTGGTGGAAACTGCCCGCGCCTGCACCGCGCGAGTCGGTGTTCGCCGACCTCGTGGAGGAGCGCCCGACCGGCGTGGCGTGGCACACGACGGCCGAAACGCAGCGGTTGCTCGCGATGATGAGCGATGTGAACCTCGCAAAAGTGGAGAAAGCAAAAAAGGCGTCGAAGTCGACCGGCCGCCGTATGGTTGGCGCGATCTATCGACGCACACGGCGCGACGACGAAGGCAACAAGGTCCAGCGGGCGGAAGTCCGCTTTGACGATGTGGCCGGTTGCCTGCGTACGCCCTCGGGCGGTTCGAGCCGGCAGTTGATCATGGTGATTGACGGCAGCAAGGTCCGCACGCGCCTTATTTCAAGCCGGGAGACCGCCCGGTTGATGGGTCTGCCCGATCAATACGAGTTGCCTGCGAACTACAACGAGGCGTATCACCTGACCGGCGACGGAGTCGCGGTGCCGGTCGTCCGGCACATCGCAGCGAACATTTTTGAGCCGATCCTGGCTGTACATCCTGCAGGTGCGAGGGCTGTGGCATGAGCATTGTTCCGTGCGAACAAAACGGCGCACTGCGCAAGTTGATCGAGGAGTATGCCGAGAACCTGAAGACCGAAGCGCACAAGATCGGCGATCACGGCCTTACCGAAGTGGAGTTTTACAATAGCGGCGTGTTTCGGGGAGCCATCGAACGGGTGCGCGGACAGTTTTCCGCGTCCATGCGGGAAAAGCGCGAGTTCGTGCAGCACATCCTTAACCACATGCAGGACAACGGGAACATCGTCGAGTGGGAGTCCGCAGGCGAAGCGAACCGACACGACTACATCGTGCGTTTGAACTCCGGTCGGACGGCGGCGATTGAGTTGAAGGGTTGCCTGGACGGCAATAACACCAACATTTTTGAGCGGCCGCCCCACGCCGAGGAGTTTGTGGTCTGGAGCGTTTGCACGAACCCTGGCGCGGACCCCCGTCATAACGCGTGGTCCGGCATTCACACGCGGTTGAGCGCTGAAATCATTTCCCGCGGCCAGCGCGTCGATGGTGTTGTGCTGTGGGACGTGGTGTGCGGCACCGTCGGTCGCCCTTGCCCGAAGATCAAAGACGACGCAGAGCGGGTAACGGAAGCAGGACCGTTCTCGGTGCCACCGCCCTGCATCTACGTGCTGCCGGCGACGATCCCGAGTCCGCGCAACAACCCGACTCCGAAAGCCCAACGCCTCGACGATGTGCAACTGCTGAAAGCGTTCCACAAATGTTTCAAGGGTCGCGACGAGGAAGTCAACTACGTTGACTTTGAGGTGGGCTATCACGGAACCGATACAGTCCGAAAAACGCGGGTGACACGCAATGGCGAAATCCAGCGCGAGTCAGAAGCAACGGCGATCCGCCGCTCTTGACGAAACGCCCGAAGCCCTCCGGTCCCGGACCATGCGGGCCGTGAAGTCGAAAAACACCGGCCCCGAAATGATCGTGCGCCGGTTCCTTCATGCGGCGGGCCTGCGTTACCAGCTGCATGACCCTCGCCTTCCAGGAAAGCCTGACCTTGTGTTTCCGAGTCGCCGTGTCGCCTTGTTCGTACACGGCTGCTTCTGGCATCAACATCCCCACTGTCCCGCGGCGGCTCAGCCGAAATCCAGTTCCGATTACTGGACGCGAAAACTCGACGGCAACGTTGCGCGCGATGCGCGCCACCAGTCAGCCCTGCGTGAGGCGGGGTGGACCGTCCTAATCATCTGGGAATGCGAGACCCGCAGATCAGAAGCGCTTGACGCATTGTTACAGCGCCTCGGGTCCTGATGCAATCAACGTTGCTTTTCGCGGGGCGATGGCAACGCGGCCAGACGCTCGGCGTCCCGGCGCAGGTTGCGCAGCGCCCGCCAGTCGCTGGGTGTCAGCGGTATGGCCATCTTGTGCCCGTTGGGCGCTATGATTCTCGGATGCCTGCTGCGACCTTTGGCCTGGAATGTCCACCCGGTTCTCACGAGGTTGGCGACCGCCGCGTTCACGTCTTTGTCGTTGCTGTAATGCTTCGTCGTCATGCTGCTCTCCGCTCGTCGATGGGTGGGCGCTCGCCCTTATGGACGAACGGCCCCGACGAACCGGGCGGTGCCGGGCTTGCCTCCCGGCGGGTCGCGTGTGAGCGCCGTGGCGCTGGTGTTGCACTTCTTTTTCGTGCTTGACGGTTACGGCGTCAAGCACCGCCCCCGGCCTGCGACCAGACGCGGTGGTAGAACTCGGTGCCGGTCATGGCCTGCGTTTCATTATGGCAGACCTCCAGGTACGTCCGGTACATCTGCGGGCCGTTCCAGTTGATGGCCTCGTGCGTCACCGGGCCGTCCCAAACTTCGATCAGCCAGCGTTCGAAATCAGTCATCGGCCAAGCCCTCGAAAAGCAGTTCGTCCGACGAGCACGCTGTGCCGCGCAGCATCGCCTCGATCGCGCCGGCCGGCGTTGGGCGCTGGTGCGGCTGCGGCACCTCGTCGTCCCAAGAGCGCGGATAGCCGTAACGGTTCATAAAATCGTGGTCGGTCTCGTCGCCGTCATCGCAGTCGGCTTGATTGATGAACGCCGTGATGGTGGCCTTGGCTGGGCCGGCCCCCGCGAAAACCGGACACTGGGTAACGCTTAAACTTTGAGGTAGTCTTCCGCCTATGTTTAAGCCTACAACTAACAACATGGAACCCGTTGAGGTTCTGACCCAGCCGGAGCAG
>JAYFRX010000044.1:0-12123 GCA_040946945.1 Burkholderia sp.
GTCCTCCCCGATGCGCGCGATGTATTCGACTCTAGCATCTTCGGCTTTCCGCGCGCCTACATCACTGCGAGCGATCGCTTCTGCATACCGACGGTTTTAGTCGCCGCGCAGCGGCTTACCTTGAAAGCGCACATCGACACCGGAAGCCATGAGCGTGACGATCAGGAAGTAGTTGCAGTAGAGGGCATCGGCGAGCATCACGTCGTTCGCGCTGAACGCCGCGGCAAGCTGGCGAAACAATCCCAGTTCGCTATTGCCTTTGCTGCTGTAGGGCCCCAGCGCTGCGTCGAGCACGGCACCGGTGGCCAGGCAAATCACTGCGACCAGTCGCGCCAGCGGAAAACCTACGCCGGGCGCCTGAGTGTCGGGCTGAGGAAAACACGCCTGATTCTCTTCGGTTCGGGCATCGAGATGCCGGCGCCGTCGACCAGCTTGACCGAGCGCTCGCGCCAACGCCATGGCGGGCGCGCCAGCGCGCTCAGGTGGCGGCCCGTCTGGCGCGTCAGCTCCACTGGCCATCGCCAAGGGCAAGCGCTGGCGGGCTCGGCAATAGCCCCCCGTGCGAACGCTCATCGGACTCAGGCCGTCGGCGACGCGCTGCGCGGCCCAACCGTTGACCGCCTTCTGGCACGAACTATACGCTTCCAGGGCATGACGCATGACGCATCGACAGCGTCACCGTCGGCGGATAGATCCGCTCGCGATGCTCGGGCAGCAGCGCTTCGGTTGGCTCAAGTCACTCGGGCTGTGCAACACATTGAACAATTCCACCGCCGCCGTCGACTTCGCATAACGTTCAATGCTGGTTCGATGTTGCTGCTGCCGACTTCGCGCATGACGATCCATCGTGACTGGCCTTTGGAAAGATGAGTTGGCTGTTTGATAACAGCCCTCCTATCAATCCGGGGGCCGGCCCCCCCTTCCGATTCAATGAATTACAACGCAAGCTCCACACGCAGCGGCACAAAGTAAGTGCCATTCGTCTATGTGCCGCTGCTGGCCGCGATCCGCAGGCATTCGCCGATGGGCTCGTTGATCAAGGTGGCTGGCCGCATGCGCCCTCGGCCTTTTGTGCCGCACAAGGAAGGCGAAACGACACCGCTGGCGCTCGACACGGCGAGCCTGAACCCCCTGCGCGAGGCCTTCGAGGCCACCCCGCCAAGCACGCCGCGCGGCTCGGCTCGGCATCGATGCGCTGGAGCTGCATGGAGCTATTGTCAAATCTGGTGTACGAGCGATCGGCGGCATGATCAGGCGGCCAGCGGTTGCTGAGCCGGTGCGCTATCGATCACCGGGGTTCCGTCCTTGAAGGGAATGCCCTTCAGAAGCTGTTCGAGCTCGTCGACGCCGCGGATGCGGCGCCACGATTTCTCGGCAGACTTGATGAGCTTAAACGCCATGCCGATGAACGTCGCGCGCAACAGGTAGTTGCGAGTGCGCGTAGTGCGATGACGCACCGTTGCGAGCGATCGACTCGATCGGGTTGGTTGTTCTGACGCGCTGTCCGTGTTCTGCAGGAAAGTCGTAGAATGCCAGCAGTTCGTCACGGTCCTTCGTGAGCTTCTGACAGCTTTCAGATATTTGGCCGAATCCGTCGCGACCAACTGATCGAAAGCGACAAGGGCCTCGGCACGCGTTGCGGCGTGCCAGATTGCTGAGCGCGCTGCCTTCGCCCGAGCACGCTGCGATTTGGGCAAGGCGTTCAGTACGTTGCCGATCTTGTGAAACCAGCAACGCTAATGCCGTGCTTGCGGAAAGACTTCCTCGAGGGCGGCCCACCGCCCCATCGCGCCGTCGCCGCTGGCCAGCAATGGCCCCGCTTGCAGCCCGCGGGCCTTTAGGTCCAGCAACAGTTCCAGCCACGCATCCTTCGACTCGCGGTACCCGTCGGCAATCGCCACGCGCTCCTTCGTTCCATCCGGTTTCACGCCAATGACGACAAGCAGGCACTGACCGTCGGCATCCTCACGGTGCGCGTCGGTATGAATGCCGTCAGCCATCATTAGACCCAGCGTGAAGCCGACAGATCACGCTTGTTGCACTACTCAAATTCTTGCACTCACTGCGCTTTCAGCCGCGCCACGACGTTCGGCGAGAGCCCTTTGGCCTGTTGCGCCCGGCAGTACGCTGAATGCTTCGCTCATGTCGCCCGTCGAAACGCCTCGCAGGTAGAGCCACGGCAGCGCTGCCGACGCCCGCGGCGACTTGCTCACATACGGGCGGGTACCATGTTCGAATTGAACTTCGCCCCCGAGCCCGAACGGTCGCGCACCTTCGGCGCCTGGACCGGCGACCGATGGCCGTGACGATTTCGCGCTCAGGCAGATAACCATTGCACACGATCGCGCGCCGGCCGTCCAGCGTCTTCACGTTCGAATACTGTTCGAGCAACGCCGCCAATTCCGCCTCGATGGCCTGATGGATAACCTGCCGTGCGCCTTGCCGGATCAACTCATCCAAACCGCACTACCCCTTTGATTGCCGTTTCTGCTGCTTGACTGCTCTGCGCTTCCTGCGTACATTTCGCCATGGTGGTGGGCCTCCGGTTGCTAAGTGTTACCGCGGAAAGCAACATGCTCACGCAACTGCCTTCTCAAATCCAGCCCGACCACCGTATACCAAGATTCGACATTAACTCGCGACCTGATTAGTTGCTTTACTCCGAGACGCTCAACACACGGCGAGGATGAGGTTTTGTCGTAACAGCGGTCCGAAGCAGGCGCGGCGCCATCGCCGGCAAATCGAAACGGCGGTTGAAACGGTAGGCGAATTCAGCGAGATAGCGATGGGCATATTGGGCGTGATCGATAGCCTGGTACGTGCCCTTGAGGGCCGTTTTCAGGTTGCCGAGCATCGTGTTGACCCAGCGGAACTCGGGGCGCTGCGCGGCCTGACGGCCACCCCCCGTGACATGGCGCTCATGACTGGCAGCCTTTTGCGTCACGCCGTCGAAACACCACAGGCCATCGGAAACGACGCACGCGGTGGGCATCAGGCTGCTGGCCGCCCAGACCTCAAAGGCCGCTTTGGTAAAGCCCGGCACGGGCGAGAGCCGCATGAACAGAGGGCGGCCATCGTCAGAGGTCTGCACGGCCGCTACAAACGGCGTCTTCCCGGGCGCGCCACGCCCACAGCCTTACGCCGGAGCGTTCCCCGCCCAGATACGCGTCGTCGACCTCGACCCGTTCGTCGAGCCGGCGTCGCTCTTCGCGCAGCCACATGGTCTCCAGCAACTTGTGCTTGATGAGCCAGACCGTCTTGTAGCTCACGCCCAGCTGGCGTTTGAGCTCCAGTCCGCTGATGGCGTTCTTGCTCTGCGTCACCAGGTAGATCGCCAGAAACCAGGTCGTCAGCGGCAATTTCGTCTTCTCGAATATCGTTCCGACGATCGACGAGCATTGGTACCGGCAGGACTGGCTCAGGCATTCCCACAGTCGCCGGCCGTTGTAGGCGCTGGCGTAGCGCGTGCCCTTGCATCGAGGGCACACCCAGCCATCGGGCCAGCGAGACTCGACCAGCGCGGCCTCGCATTGCGCTTCGTTGCCGTACTGCTCCTGAAATTCTTTCATCGACAGACCGGCCTAAAACTGGATTCTGTTCATGGGCATGGCGCACGCTCCGTAAGCATCTGGCGAACGATACTTGATTTCATGCCTGCTTCGGAGTCAAGTAACTAATCAGGTAGGCTTATAATTCGAGGCGAATTCGCGTTTCGACTCGGGCAATTCGGCCGTCGCGCCGGACGCCGTTTCGCGGTGCCCGGAATGCCGAACGGCACACGAATTGCGGCCGCTCCCAGATCTCCTCACCATCGCTCTCAAGCCGCCTCACCTCTGCTCCCGAAAAACCTCACCTTTGCGGGGCGCGCGGCCGGGCAAGGCGTAAGCGATCGATAAACTCGCTCTTAGAGACGGTTTCATAAAGACTGATCGGCCCGGCGAAGGATATTCCAGCAGATCAGGCAGCAACCGAGTTTGAGGAACGCGCCGTGAATGTCAGCGCGGCGCTCGAAACGAATGCGGAGACGGCGGAAGTGATGCAGCCAGGCATGTGTGCGTTCGACGACCCAGCAATATTTGTCAAGGCCACTGCCATGTTCGGTACGGCGCTTGGCGATTACCGGCTCGATACCGCGATCACGCAACGCTCGTCGATGCCGCTCGGAGTCGTAACCACGATCGGCGTAGACCACACGGGGTCTGCTCAGTGGGTGGCCGCGCAATCTGCGAATCGGCGGAAGCGCATCGATCAGCGGCAGCAATTGCGTAACGTCGCTGACGTTCGCGCCGGTCAGGATCGCGGCGAGCGGGGTGCCGTAGGCGTCGGTGACGATGTGGTGCTTGGAACCGGGTCGCGCGCGATCGGTAGAGTTTGGTCCAGTTTTTGGCCGGCCCAAACGGCGCGAATCGATGATGAATCGACGGCGGCTTGTGAGAAGTCGATCTGGTTGGCTGCGCGCAGCTTTGCAAGCGGTAGCTCGTGCAAGCGATCCCATACGCCGGCTGCTTGCCAATCGCGCAGCCGTCGCCAATATGTCACGCCCGAGCCGCATCCCATCTCGGCTGGCAGATCGGGCCAACGTAGTCCGGTCTTGAGAATGCGGCGGCTCCGGTTTTTCTAGACACAGATTTGGGGTAAAACGCATCCAAATTCGAGTCTGAGATGTTGAAGAAGGTAGACGTGCAGGAAGTTGCGCTGGCGGCCACGGAGGGCGCGCGTAGCGCGGCCGTAGACGCCGCCAGCGTCGCCGAATTCAAGCGCTGGTCCGTCGGGCGCAAACGCGCTGTCGTTCTGCGCTTGCTGCGCGGCGAATCGATTGACGCGGTGTCTCGCGAAGTTGGCGTCTCGATCGCCGAGCTCGAACAATGGCGAGAACTCGCCCTGGCAGGCATCGAAGCCGGTCTAAAGTCGCGCCAGACCGATCCGTTGTAAGTCAAGCTCAAGGAAGCCGTGCATCGCGTCGTCGAACTGACCATGAAGGTCGAAATGCTGCGCATGGAGCGCGAGCGGCAGGAGCGCCGCCCTTTGATCGTCCGGAACTCGTCGACATGAGCCACACGATCTCCGCGACAGGCAAACCCTTCGGATTGCAACGGGTATGCCAGGCGCTCGACTTGCCGCGCTCCACGATCTATGCCGAGCGCGCCAGGGCGCTCAACAAGGTCACCCCACTTGCCCCTGTCCGACGTGGCCCGCAGCCCAAGGCGCCCGATCACGAGCGGCTCGCAGCTGTTCGCGCCGATCTGACTCGCACGCCGTTCGTCGGCGAAGGGGCGCGCAAAGTCTGGGCACGCTTGCGCATTCAGGACGACATCCGCGTGTCCCGCGCCCGTGTGGCGGCGCTGATCCGCGAAAACGGCCTACTTTCGCCCCATCGGCAACCGAAAAAACCGCCCAATGCTCACGATGGTCGAATGACGACTGATCGGCCTAACGAGAGGTGGGGCGCCGATGGCGCTAAGGTTTAAACCGTCGATAAGGGCCTGTCTGGATCTTCGCTACGGTTGATCATTGCGACGCGGCGTGTGTTGGCATCCACGTCACCAAAGTGGGCGACCGCTTTGCCGCACTGGAGCCAATCAGCCAAGGGGTGCGCGAGCAGTTCGGATCGGTCGAAGCTGATGCCGGCCGCGGACTGTCCCTGCGAATGGATCACGGCTCGCAGTACAGGTCGGACGATTTCCGCGCCCAGCTCAAGTCCTGGGAGAGATTACGCCGAGCTACGCCTTCGTCGCTGAGCCGCAGACCAACGGCGTCGCCGAGCGTTTCAATCGGACCATGAAGGGGCAAGCCATCCACGGACGGCTGTTCAACAACGTTGAAGAAGTTCGTGCCGCCGCCGTCCCGTTCAAGGACCGATACAATCGCGAATGGCGTCTCGAAAAACTGGTCTTCAAGACACCCCTCGAAGCCCGTCAGGCACCGCTCTTGCCACTTGCCGCCTGATCGCAAAATCGTGTCTAAACAACCCGATCCGGTACACTAGGCGAGGCGGTGCAAGGCACCCCGCCCTCGCCGCTCAGACGGTGGTTTCCTTCAGTTGCGCGGCGATCTCTGCTTCGGTCAGGTGCGGCGCGAACATCTCGAGCAGCTTGTAGGCATAGGAGCGCAGGAAGGTGCCCTTGCGCAGGCCGACCCGGGTCGTGCTGGCCTCGAACAGGTGCTGCGTGTCGAGCGCGACCAGCCCCGAATCGCGCTGCGCATCGTAGGCCATCGCCGCCACCACGCCGATGCCCATACCGAGCTCGACATAGGTCTTGATTACGTCGGCGTCGATCGCGGTTAGCACCACGTCGGGCACCGCCCCCACCTTCGCGAAGGCCTGGTCGATATGCGAACGGCCCGTGAAATCCTGGTCGTAGGTGATGATCGGGTACTCGGCGATCTCCTCGGGCGTGAGGTTCTCGCGGCCGATCAGCGGGTGGTCCTTCGGCACCACCACAACGTGATGCCAGGAGTAGCACGGGAAGGTCACGATGTCGGGATAGCGGTCCAGCGCCTCGGTCGAGATGCCGATGTCGGCCTCGCCGCTGAGGATCATCTGCGCGATCTGCTGCGGGCTGCCCTGGCGCAGCGCCAGGTGCACCTTGGGGAATACGTCGGTGAACTGACGGATCACTTTGGGCAGCGCGTAGCGGGCCTGTGTGTGTGTGGTCGCCACTACCAGGTGGCCGCTGTCCTGGTCGGCGTACTGGCGCGCCATGCGGCGCAGGTTCTCGGCGTCCAGTAGCATCCGCTCGATCAGCTGATGCACCGCCTTGCCGGGCTCGGTGAGGCCCGTCAGGCGCTTGCCGCGACGGATGAAGATGTCGACGCCCAGTTCGTCCTCGAGATCCTTGATCTGCTTCGAGACGCCCGACTGCGACGTGTAGAGCACGTTCGCGACTTCCGTTAGATTCATGTTTTGGCGTACCGCCTCCCGGACGAAGCGCAATTGCTGGAAATTCATGGGTCAGCCTCTCAGGGGCGTTGTCGTTATCGATGAAGAAGGAGGCGGCGGCGCTTCAGCGCGCCGGGAACACGCGCGCGCTGCGGGCCACCGCGGTGGCGCCATCGCCCACGCCGAGCGCCAGCGCGCGCCAGGTCTCGCGATCGAGCTCGGCTTCCAGCAGCGCGCCGCCGGCGCGCGGCACCAGCTCAATGCGCACCGAGCCGCCCAGCGGCACGACGCGCCGCACGTCGACGGCAATGCCGTCCGAACGCGCGTCGGCATGCGTCACCACCTGCAGGTCGTGCGGGCGCACATAGGCGTGTGCGCGGCCGGAGAAATCGGCGCTGACCGCGATCGGGCCGCTCGCGCCGTCGGCCACGAAACTGTCGCCGTGCACGACGCCGTCAAGCTTGTTGGCCGCGCCGAGGAACTCGTAGACGAAGGCGCTCTGCGGATGATCGTACACGTCCTGCGGGCTGCCGACCTGCTCCACGTGGCCGCGGTTCAGCACCACTATGCGGTCGGCCACTTCTAGGGCTTCCTCCTGGTCGTGGGTGACGAAGATCGTCGAGATATGCAGGTCGTCGTGCAGGCGGCGCAGCCAGCTGCGCAATTCCTTGCGCACCTTGGCGTCGAGCGCGCCGAACGGCTCGTCAAGCAGCAGCACTTTGGGCTCAACCGCCAGCGCGCGGGCCAGCGCGATGCGCTGGCGCTGGCCGCCCGAGAGCTCGGACGGATAACGCGGCGCGAGCCAGTCGAGCTGGACCAGCTTGAGCAGCTCGTGCACCTTCTCGCGGATCACGGCTTCCGAGGGCCGCTCGCCGCGCGGCTTGACGCGCAGGCCGAAGGCGACGTTCTCGAACACCGTCATATGGCGGAACAGCGCGTAGTGCTGGAACACGAAGCCGACCTGGCGCTCGCGTGCGCCCACGTCGGCCACGTCCTGACCTTGCAGCACGACCTGGCCCGCGTTGGCATGCTCGAGGCCGGCGATCACGCGCAGCAGGGTGGTCTTGCCGCAGCCGGAAGGCCCGAGCAGCGCGACCAGCTCGCCGGGCGGGAAGTCGAGCGAGACGTCGTCGAGCGCCGTGAAGCCGCCGAATCGCTTGTGCAGATTTCGAACGTTGATACCCATCTGGTGTGTCTCTTCAGGAGTGTGAGGCGGCGCTGGCGCGCGCGTTCGCGAGTTCGGCCGACATTCGGCGTTCGGCGAGCAGCTTCAGCGCGAGGGTCACCAGCGCCAGCAGGGCCAGCACCGATGCCACCGCGAAGGCGGCCGAAAAGTTGTATTCGTTGTAAAGAATATCGACGTGCAGTGGCATGGTGTCTGTCTGGCCGCGGATATGGCCGGAGACCACCGACACCGCGCCGAACTCGCCCATTGCGCGGGCATTGCAGAGGATCATGCCGTACAGCAAGCCCCAGCGCACGTTGGGCAAGGTCGCGCGACGGAAGATCTGCCAGCCGAGGTGTCCAGCACCCGCGCGGCCTCCTCCTCGTCGTTGCCTTGCGCCTGCATCAGCGGGATCAGCTCGCGTGCCACGAACGGGAAAGTCACGAAGATGGTGGCCAGCACGATGCCGGGCACCGCGAAGATGATCTGCACGTCATGCGCTTCCAACCAGGGGCCGAGCCAACCCTGCGGGCCGAACAGCAGCACGTAGACCAGGCCCGAAATCACCGGCGAGACCGAGAACGGCAGGTCGATCAGGGTGGTCAACAGCGCCTTGCCGCGGAACTCGAACTTGGCGATCGCCCAGGAGGCGCAGACCCCGAACACCAGGTTGAGCGGCACCGCGATGGCGGCCACCGTGACGGTCAGCACGATCGCCGACCCGGCGTCCAGATTGGCCAGCGATTCGAAATAGAAACCGATGCCCTTGGCCAGCGCCTGCGCGAACACGGCCCCGAGCGGCACCACCAGGAAGCCGGCCAGGAATAGCAGCGCGACGCCGGTCAGCACCCAGCGCGTGAGGCGCGATTCGGCCACCGGATCCTGGCCGCGCGCGGTCTTGGCGCGCGCCGCGGCAGCGGCCGGCAGCGCGGAACTGCTCGATTCGCGGCCCATTGCGCACTTCCGGTCACCGTGGCAGTGGCAACGACCGGCGACGGGCCGCTCGCGCCGCGGCGCTGCCGCAGTCATTGCAGCGTGTTGATCAGCAGCAGCATCAGGAAGGACACCACCAGCATCACCACCGCCAGCGCGGTGGTGCCTGCGTAGTCGTATACTGCTCGCGCTTGGTGATGATCAGCAGCGAGGTGATCTCAGATTTCATCGGCACGTTGCCGGCGATGAAGATCACCGAGCCGTATTCGCCGAGCGCGCGCGAAGGCCAGCGCGAAGCCGGCCAGCAGGGCCGGCAGCACCACGCGGCGGAACGTCAGCCAGCGCGAGGCACCCAGGCAGGCGGCCTCCTCCTCCTGCTCGCGCTCGAAATCCTCGAGCACGGGCTGCACGGTGCGCACCACGAAGGGCAGGCCGATGAAGGTCAGCGCGACCAGCACACCCAGCGGCGTGAACGCCACCTTGATGCCGAGCGGCGCGAGGTACTGGCCGACCCATCCGTTCTGCGCGTAGACGGCCGCCAGCGAGATGTCGGCCACCGAGGGTCGGCAGCGCGAACGGCAGGTCGATGATCGCGTCGACCAGGCGCTTGAGCGGAAACCGGTAGCGCACCAGCACCCAGGCGACCAAGAAGCCGAACACGGCATTGATCACGGTGCCGCCGAGCGCAGACAGGAAGGTCAGCCGGTAGGAGGCCAGCACGCGCGCCGAGGTGGTGGCCGCCACGCACTGGTCCCAACTCAGTGTCGCCGTCTTCAGGAAAGTGGAGGCGAGCGGGATCAGCACCACGAGGTTCAGATAGGCAATCGTGATGCCGAGCGTCACGCCGAAACCGGGCAGCGCGCTTGGCTTGCGGAAGGTGTACGTCGTCATGCGAAATGCGCTTCCTTGGTTGACATGGGATGCGCGGCCGCCGGAAGGATCCGGCCGGCCGCGCGTTCGATCGTCTTTCCGTGGCGAGGCGGGTCGCCCGGGCGCACCGCCGTGCTGCTCGAACCGCGAGCGCGGCGCTTACTGCGGCTTGTAGATCGAATCGACCACGCCGCCGTCGGCGAAGTGCGTCTTCTGCGCGTTGGTCCAACCGCCGAAAGTATCGTCCACCGTGTAGAGCTTGAGCTTCGGAAACTGCTTGGTCAGCTCGGCCGGCACGTCCTTCGAGCGCGGGCGGTAGTAGTTGCGCGCGGCGATTTCCTGACCTTCCTTGCTGTAGAGGAAGTTCAGGTAGGCCTCGGCCAGCTTGCGGTCGCCCTTCTTGTCGACCACCGCCACCGGCGGCTCGGCGAGGATGCTGACCGAGGGCACCACGATCTGGAACTTGTCCGGGCCGAATTCCTTCAGCGACAGGAAGGCCTCGTTCTCCCAGGCGATCAGCACGTCGCCGATATCGTGTTGTACGAAGCTGGTGGTCGCGCCGCGCGCGCCCGAATCGAGCACGCCGGCGTTCTTGTAGAGCTTGGAGACGAAATCCTTGGCGGTCTGCTCGTTGCCGCCCAGCTTGTGCAGCGCGTAGGCCCAGGCCGCCAGGTAGTTCCAGCGCGCGCCGCCGGAGGTCTTCGGGTTCGGCGTGACGATCGACACGCCCGGCTTGATAAGGTCGTCCCAGTCCTTGATACCCTTCGGATTGCCCTTGCGCACCAGGAACACGATGGTCGAGGTATAGGGCGAGGCGTTGTCGGGCAGGCGCTTCTGCCAGTCCTTGGCGACTAGGACCTTGTTGGCCAGCACGTCGATGTCCCAGGCCAACGCCAGCGTGACCACGTCGGCCTGCAGCCCGTCGAGCACCGAGCGCGCCTGCGCGCCCGAGCCGCCGTGCGACTGCTTGAAGTTGACGGTCTCGCCGGTCTTGGCTTTCCACTCCTTGCCGAATACCCGGTTGACGTCCTGGTAAAGCTCGCGGGTCGGGTCGTAGGAGACGTTCAGCAGCGTGGTGTCCGCCAGTGCGTGCGTGGCGGCACCCAGCGCCACTGCGTCGAATGCCAGTGTTGAGACCAGACGGCGAACGCCGCCAGCCAGCCCCGTGTTGCGTTTGACCATCCGATGATCTCCAAAGGGTTTGTTGGGTCGTTATTTTTATATCGAATTAGTTTAGCGAACGGCTTTCATCATTAAAAACAACTGCTCCTCATTTTTTAAGAAGCAAAAGTGGTAAAAGCTGCTTGATGGACGGCTTAGGCATCGACCCCCCCGTTATGACGTCGCTCGATCCGACGTCATAACGACGAACTTCAAGTGCGGTGGCTCCGGTTTTTCTAGACACAGATTTGGGGTAAAACGCATCCAAACTGGAGTCTGAGATGTTGAAGAAGGTAGACGTGCAGGAAGTTGCGCTGGCGGCGACGGAGGGCGCGCGTAGCGCGGCCGTAGATGCCGCCAGCGCCGCTGAATTCAAGCGCTGGTCCGTCCGGGCGCAAACGCGCTGTCGTCCTGGGCTTGCTGCGCGGCGAATCGATTGACCCAGTGTCTCGCGCAGTGGGCGTCACGATCGCCAAGCTCGAACAATGGCGCGAACTCGCCCTGGCAGGCATCGAAGCCGGTCTGAAGTCGCGCCAGACCGATCCGTTGGAAGTCAAGCTCAAGGGAAGCCGTACATCGCGTCGGTGAACTGACCATGGAAGTCGGAAATGCTGCGCATGGAGCGCGAGCGGCAGGAGCGCTGCCCTTTGATCATCCGGAGCTCGTCGACATGAGCCACACGATCTCCGCGACAGGCAAACCCTTCGGATTGCAACGGGGTATGCCAGGTGCTCGACTTTCCGCGCTCCACGATCTATGCCGAGCGCGCTAGGGCGCTCAACAAGGTCACCCCACTTTGCCCCTGTCCGACGTGGCCCAAAGCCCAAGGCGCCTGTAATGACCCACTGAAAACCTGCTCAGGTGTTACTTTCCCCGAACGAGACGCCGATGAGCGAAATGATGGAAGAAGAGATCAAGCGCTGGACCGCCCGGCGTAAGTCGGCGCTGGCCCTTGAGATCTGGGCTGCTGCCGGTTATGTGGACACCAAGTTAAGCTTTTCGAGCTTGCTCAAATTCAACGGGGCTGACGTACCCCAACGTCGAATGTCTGCGAGTCGGATTGTAGAAGCGTTCGATGTAGTCGAACACGTCTGAGCGAGCTTCTTCCCGCGTA
>JAYFRX010000045.1:0-11838 GCA_040946945.1 Burkholderia sp.
ATGACAGCCTCGGCAGTCGAACGAAATGATCACGAGGTCCTCCCCGATGCGCGCGATGTATTCGACTCTAGCATCTTCGGCTTTCCGCGCGCCTACATCACTGCGAGCGATCGCTTCTGCATACCGATGGTTTTAGTCGCCGCGCAGCGGCTTACCTTGTGGGTCCGGCACCGCTGGACGTGGGCACGTTCGCCGAACACTGCCTGGATCGCTGAGCGCAGCGCCTTGGACCCATCAATCACGAACAGATAGTCCCGGTCGGTCGCCAGCCCCCGTTCGATCAGGCTATTCAGCAGATCCTTAACGACTTCGGCGTTCTCGCTCGAACCGCTCGCCAGCCCCATCAAATGCTTCTGGGCGTCGCTCTCGACGCCAATCGCGGTGAGGATGTGGCACCCATCGACGATGATACCGTCCAGGTAGATGGCTAGGATGTCGTGGTCCTCGAAGCGACGCTCCATCAGCCCGTCAAGCTTCTTCTTGCTCGCCTTCACGAACTGGCGCGAGACGCTGCTCTTCGAGATGCCGACGGTGTGGGCCATTTCAGGCAACGCCTCGTCATACTTTCGGGTCGACACGCCGCTGACCATGATGTCGTACATGCGCTGCGTGAGCCGTTCGTCGTCGCGCAGCTGCGTGTAGGCGGGAATCGGCACTTCCTTGCCGCGCTTGTCCCGCAGCCGGGGCAGCTGAAACCGCAGCTTGCGTTGGTCCATCACGATTCGGCCGGGCTGCGAGCCATGCCAGCGCACGTCGCCGGCGGCACGCCCCGCGTGCTTGTCGCCGGCCACTTCGCGAGCAGACACCATCAGCAATTGTTCGACGAGCGCGCGGCCAGCGTCGTACATCAGCGCGTCAACACTGATGCGCGTGTTCTGGACCAGATCGCGCATCGGAAGCCACAACTGTTCGTGCTCGGCAAAGCTGGCGCGCAGGGCCTCGTGCTCCTGTTTGCCGACGACCGTCAGCGGCAACTTGGCACGACGCTCGGGTTTCTTGGTAGGCTTCATCTCGGCGGTTCTCCTGTTCTGGAGCTCGATCTTGGAAAGCCGATTCTCTCGGATTCCTGCGGGAACCGCCGCCTTCAACCTTCAACTATTTTTGGGACACCGCCGCGAGCTACGCCTTCGCCGCTGAGCCGCAGACCAACGGCGTCGCCGCCCGTTTCAATCGGACCATGAAGGAGCAAACCATCCATGGACGGCTGTTCAACAACGTTGAAGAAGTGCGTGCTGCCGCCGTCGCGTTTAAGGACCGATACAATCGCGAATGGCGTCTCGAAAAACTGGTCTTCAAGACACCCCTCGAAGCCCGTCAGGCACCGCTCTTGCCACCTGCCGCCTGATCGCAAAATCGTGTCTAAACAACCGGATCCGGTACAGGTTCACGGATCGCTTACCAATAAACGTGGAAATTCGGAAAATATCGCAGATAATTTGAACGATAGTTAAAATTTGGACCAGAAATGCATGCAATCTCGCTCGACGCTACTGATTGCCGTATTCTCGCCGTATTGCAGGAGGAGGGCCGGATCAGCAACCTCGATCTGGCCGAGCGCATCTCGTTGTCGCCGTCCGCCTGCCTGAGGCGGATGCGCCTGCTGGAAGAGCAGGGCGTGATCGAGTGCTATCGCGCCTGCCTGAGCCGCGAAAAGCTCGGTTTCGAACTGGAGGCCTTCGTGCAGGTGTCGATGCGCAACGACCAGGAACAATGGCACGAGCGCTTCGCCGAAGCGCTGAGGGCCTGGCCGGAAGTGGTATCGGCCTTCGTGGTGACGGGCGAGACGCACTATCTGCTGCGCGTGTTGGCCCATAATCTTAAGCACTATTCGGAATTCGTGCTCAATCACCTCTACAAGGTGCCGGGCGTGATGGATATCTGTTCCAACATCGTCCTGCAGACGCTTAAGGACGAGGCGGGCCCGCCCGTCTTGCTGGCCCGCACCGGGGCCGTCAGAGCGGATTGAGTCCGTGGAACGCGCCGCCGTGGAACACCAGCGGCGCGAGCGAGGCGGCTTCGGGATGCAGGCCGCAGCGTTCCACCTCGCCGACGAAGATCACGTGGTCACCCTCGTCGTAGCGGCTGCGGTTATGGCACTCGAACCAGGCCAGCGGGCCGTCGAGCACCGGCATGCCGGACTGGCCGGCGGCGTGCGAGACGCCCTCGAAACGGTCGCCCTTGGCGGTCGCGAAGCGCTTGCAGAGATCGAGCTGCGACGCGGCCAGCACATTGATCACATAATGGCTGTTGCCGCGGAACGCCGGCAGCGAGGCCGAGCGTGTGGCCAAACTCCAGAGCACCAGCGGCGGTGCCAGCGAGACCGAATTGAAGGAGCTTGCGGTGATGCCGATCAGATGGCCGCCCGGCGCGCGCGTGGTGATCACGGTCACGCCGGTAGCGAACTGGCCGAGCACCTGCCGGAACGCGGCGGCGTCGAAGTCGGGCGGGGTGGCGCGGGTCGTCATCGCGGCACGGCCCTCGGCGCGGCGGCCGCGCGGCGCGAAAAGAGCTTGAAAGAGGGCATCTGGAAATCGGGAAATTTGTCCCGATTTTAACGGAATCGATTGCCGCCCGACTCGGCGGCCCGACACGGTCCGGCCGAACCACGGCCGGATCCTCTGTCAGGAGCGAACATGAATCAGGCAGTGCAGGAAGTCGCCCTGTTCGGCGGCGGGTGTTTCTGTTGCACCGAAGCGGTGTTTCTCGACGTCGAGGGCGTGCTCGCGGCCGAATCTGGCTATGCGGGCGGTCACGCGCGCAACCCGGGCTATCGCGATAGTCTGCGACGGCGACACCGGCCACGTCGAGGTGGGTCAAGGTCAGCTACGACCCGACGCGCATTAGCTACCGCGAGGTTATTGAGATCTTCTTCGCCACGCATGATCCGACCTAGCTGAACCGCCTGGGTGCCGACGTCGGCACCCAGTATCGCTCGTGGTGTTCGCCGAACCGGAGGCGAAGCGCGAGGCCGCGCTGAAGGTGATCGCCACGCTTGGGCGCGAGCATATCTTTGGGGTACCGATCGTCACCGTGGTCGAGTTGCTGGACGGCAACTACTGATCGGCCGGGAATATCACCAGAACTATTTCGCGCGCAATTCGCAGCAGGGTTATTGCGTAACCGTGATAGGCCCGAAGATCGCGCAGTTCCGCCAGAAGTTCGGTAAGCGATCCGTGAACCCACCCCTTGGGCCGCGACGGCCGCTCGGCTAACGATCAGGTCTTCGGTTTGCGAGTGGGCTTGCCAAGCTTCCAAGGCCGCAGCACTTCGTAGTCGTCGACCGTTTGCGCGAACGGCAGCGCCTTGAACAGGTCGCTACGGTACTGATAGACGTCGACGTTGTTCGCCTTGCACGTGTGGCCGCTCCGGTTTTTCTAGACACAGATTTGGGGTAAAACATGTCATCCCAACTGGAGTCTGAGATGTTGAAGAAAGTGGACATGCGTGAGGTTGCGCAGGGGGCGACGCAGGGAGCGCGTAGCGCGACCGTAGACGCCGCCTGCGCCGTCGAATTCAAACGGTGGTCTATCGGGCGCAAACGTGCTGTCGTCTTGCGTTTGGTGCGCGGCGAATCCGTTGACGCCGTCTCTTGCGAGGTCGGCGTAACCGATTGCCGCACTCGAGCAGTGGCGTGAGCTTGCCCTGGCCGGTCTGAAAGACGGACTGAAGTCACGCCAGACAGATCCGCTGGCAGTCAAGCTTAAGGACACCATACCTCGCGTGGGGGGGCTGACCATGGAGGTCGAAATGCTGCGCATGGAGTGCGAGCGGCAGGAATGCCGCTCTTTGATCGTAGGGAGGCCGTCGACATGAGCGGCGCGATCTCAACGATAGGCAAAAAAACCCCATTCGGATTGCAGCGGGTGTACCAGGCGCTCGATTTCCCGCGCGCGACGATCTATGCTCAGCGTGCCAGGGCGCTGAGCAACGTCGCCCAGCTTGCCCCCATGCGACGCGGTCCGAAGCCCAAGGCGTCAGCCCGCCAGCGGCTCGAGGCGATCCGTGCCGATCTGGCTCGTACGCCGTTCGTCGGTGAAGGGGCGCGCAAAGTCTGGGCACGCTTGCGCATTCAGGACGACATCCGCATGTCCCGCGCCCGTGTTTCGCGGCTGATGCGCGAACACGGCCTGCTTTCGCCCCATCGGCAACCGCAGAAACCGCCCGATGCTCACTATGGTCGAATGACGACTGATCGGCCTAACGAGATGTGGGGCGCCGATGGCGCCAAGGTTCAAACCGTCGATGAGGGCCTGGTCTGGATCTTCGCTGCGGTTGATCATTGCGACGCGGCGTGTGTTGGCATCCACGTCACCAAGGTGGGCCGACCGCTTTGCCGCACTGGAGCCAATCAGCCAAGGGGTGCGCGAGCAGTTTAGATCGGTCAAAGCTGATGCCGGCCGCGGACTGTCCCTGCGAACGGATCACGGCTAGCATTACACGCCGGACGACTGCCGCGCTCAGCGCAAGTTCTGAGAGATTGCGCCGAGCTACGCCTTCGTCGCTGAGCCGCAGACCAACGGCATCGCCGAGGGTTTCAACCGGACCATGAAGGAGCATGGCTACCATGCAGGCCGCCGGCTATCCACGGGCGTCTGTTCAACAACGTTGAAGAAGTTCGTGCTGCCACCGTCGCGTTCAAGCGATTGATACAATCGCGAATGGCGTCTCGAAAAACTGGGTTTCAAGTCCCCCCTCGAAACCCGTCAGGCACCGCTCTTGGCACTTGCCACCTGATCGAAAAATCGTGTCTAAACAACCGGATCCGGTACACCTTACGGGCCCTGCGTAGCGAGGTCGTTTGATGCGAGATGTGTATAACGAGGCGTTCTGAACCCCGTCGAAAACGGGGAAATGACCGGGTATCGAATTCATCGCTGAGAGGCCCGCGTGGCAGGGCTCGGGTCGCGGAGGTGCAGGAAACGTGCGATCGAGAACAGGAAAATCGAACGCGCCAACCCTACCCGCTAAAAACTTTGCAATTTATTCAGATGAGGGGCAACCGATTTTTTTGTAAAAAATCTCGGAAGGCCTTGTCTGGCGAGCGTTGCGCCGATTGAATCCGATCGATTCAGGTAAATGGGGGAGGATGATTTGGCGGAAGCGGTGAGATTCGAACTCACGGACGGTTGCCCGTCGCCGGTTTTCAAGACCGGTACCTTAAACCACTCGGCCACGCTTCCACGGTCAGCATTGTAATTGTAACCGAAATGCCGCTGCCGTCTCCAGCTTTGGGGCGGCATCGTGCGCATCTTGCTTTGTCGACCGGCTAGTTCAGCCCGCCTCGTCGTCGGCGGCGGCGTCGCGCAGGAACAGCTCCTGCAGGTCGCTGAGGAAGCGCTGGCCGAGCGGCGTCGGCGCGATGTGCTCGTAGTCGCGGGCGATCAGCCCGCGACGCTCAGCCTCGACCAGAGTCGGCTCGATGGTGGACAGCGGCAGCCCGGTACGCTCGGCATAGCTGGCCACCGGAAAACCCTCGGCCAGCCGCAGCGTGTTCAGCATGAACTCGAAGGGCAGGTCGCGCGGGCCGACCTCGCGTTCCTCCTGCACAGGCGTGCCGGCTATCGCCTGCTCCATGTAGGTGGCGGGATGCTTGTAGCGTGCCTGCCGCAGGATCCGGTTCGGGAACGAGAGTTTGGTATGCGCGCCCGCGCCGATGCCGAGGTAGTCGCCGAAGCGCCAGTAGTTGCGGTTGTGCTTGCACTGCCGGTTCGGCCGCGCGTAGGCCGAGATCTCGTAGCGCCCGTAGCCGGCCTGCGCGGTGCGCTCGTGGATCCATTCCTGCATGTCGGCCGAGGCGTCGTCGTTGGGCACGGTCGGCGGGAACTTCGCGAACAGCGTGTTCGGCTCGAGCGTCAGGTGGTAGAGCGACAGGTGCGGCGGCGCATATGACAGCGCTGTCTCGATGTCGGCCTGGCATTCCTCGAGGGTCTGCTTCGGCAGCGCGAACATCAGGTCGAGATTGAAGTTGTCGAAGGTGCCGGCAGCGATTTCGACCGCCGCGCGCGCCTGCGCGGTGTCGTGAATGCGGCCCAGTGCCTTCAGGTGTGCCTCGTTGAAGCTCTGGATGCCGATCGACAGACGGTTGACGCCGCTGGCGCGGAACTGCGCGAACTTGGCCGCTTCGAAAGTGCCGGGATTCGCCTCGAGCGTGATCTCGGCGTTGGCATCGAGCGACAGCAGGGCGCGCACGTCGGACAGCAGGCGGTCGAGCCCGGCCGCTGAGAGCAGGCTGGGCGTGCCGCCGCCGATGAAGATGGTATGCACCTGGCGGCCCCAGACGAAGGGCAGCGCCTGTTCGAGGTCGGCGCGCAGCGCGTCGAGATAGGCCTCCTCGGGGGAGCTCTCGCCCTTCCATTCGTGCGAGTTGAAATCGCAGTAGGGGCACTTGCGCACGCACCACGGGAAATGCACGTAGAGCGCCAAGGGCGGCAGCGCGCTCAGGCGCACCTTGCCAGGCGAGGCGAAGGTGGCGACGATGCGCTGGTTGGTTTCGGCGGCCTGGCTCACGCTGCGTCCTCGAGGCGGGCCAGCAGCGTGCGCAGGGCGATCGCGCGATGGCTAATGCTGTTCTTGACGGCCGGCTCGAGCTGGGCCACGGTGGCACCCAGCGCCGGCAGCAGGAAATGCGGGTCGTAGCCGAAGCCGTGCTGGCCGCGCGGCGTGTCGACCACCTCGCCGTGCCAGCGGCCTTCCGCGAACAGCGGCTCGGGATCGTCGGGATGCCGAACCAGTGCCAGCACGCAGTAATAATAGGCGCGGCGGTCGTCGACCTCTCGCAGCTGCACCACCAGGTGCGCGTTGTTCGCCGCGTCGCTTTTCTCCAGGCCGGCGAGCTGCGCGTAGCGCGCCGAATGCACGCCCGGTGCGCCGCGCAGCACGCGCACGCAGAGCCCCGAATCGTCGGCGATGGCCGGCAGGCCGGTGGCGCGCGAGGCTGTGCGCGCCTTGGTCAGCGCGTTCTCGATGAAGGTTGGACACGGTTCTTCCGCCTCGGACACATCCAGCGTGCCCTGCGGAATGATCTCGATGCCGACCGTCTCGAACAGCGCCGCTAATTCGCGCAGCTTGCCGGCGTTGTTCGAGGCCAGCACGATGCGCGGGAGGCCGTGCGAAGGATCCTTGCCGATGCTCATGTCAGTTACCCAGCGCCGCCTTCTGCAGCGCGATCAGTTCGCCGATCCCCTTCTGCGCGAGATCGAGCAGCGCGTTCATCTCGTCGCGCGTGAACGGCACGCCTTCGGCCGTGCCTTGCACCTCGACTAGGCCGCCCTTGCCTGTCATCACAACGTTCATGTCGGTATCGCAGCGCGAATCCTCGGCATAGTCGAGGTCGAGCACCGGCGCGCCCTGGTAGACGCCCACCGAGATCGCGGCCACCGAATCGGCGATCTGCGAGCTCGCCAGCTTGCCGGAAGCGATCAATTTAGCGACGGCATCCTTCACCGCCACGAAGGCGCCGGTAATACTGGCCGTGCGCGTGCCGCCGTCGGCCTGGATCACGTCGCAGTCGATATGGATGGTGCGTGCGCCGAGCTGCTCCAGGTCGACCACGGCGCGCAGCGCGCGGCCTATCAGGCGCTGGATCTCCTGGGTGCGGCCGGTCTGCTGGCCGCGCGCGGCCTCGCGATCGCTGCGAGCGTGGGTGGCGCGCGGCAGCATGCCGTATTCGGCCGTCAGCCAGCCCTGGCCGCGATCGCGCAGGAACTCGGGCACGCGCTCGACCACGCTGGCCGTGCAGATCACCTTGGTGTCGCCGAACTCGACCAGCACCGAGCCTTCGGCGTGCTTGGTGTAATGGCGCGTCAGGCGCACTTCACGCAGCTGATCCGCTTGGCGGCCGCTCGGGCGGGAGGAGGAATTCGTCATGGTGAAGTGGGGGTATTCGGAAGTAAACCGCGATTTTACCGCGCATGCCGGCTGTGCACCGGCCGGCGCTCGGCAAGCCGCCGGCCAGGGACCGGTTTTCGACGCGATGCCCTCATCCGGGCCGGGCCGCGTATCACCGATATCGATCGCCGGTAAGCAGGCCCCGCCGGGTATGCGCGAGCCGATCGTCCAGCCGGGCGAGGGTATCGCTAAAAATGGGATAATGGCGGTTTCGTGAACATCGGGCACCCCTCGATTTCCGGGCCATACCGGGACTGCTCACCGGCGAGACGAACCATGATCTACAGCATGACGGGCTATGCGAGCGCGACGCGCGAGCTCGTGGCCAACTCGGGCAACGGCGCCACCAGCGTGTCGGTCGAACTGCGCACGGTGAATTCGCGTTTTCTCGACCTGCATTTCCGCATGACCGACGATGTGCGCGTCTGCGAACCGGCCCTGCGCGAGATGCTGATGAACAAGCTCTCGCGCGGCAAGGTCGACGTGCGCATCAACCTGCAGCGCAGCGAGCAGGTGAGCCAGGCCGCCTCGCTCAATCGCGCGGCGCTCGACCAGCTCGCCGAGCTCGAGCGCGCGGTGCTGGAGTCGTTCCCCGATTCGAAGCGCCTGCGCACCGGCGAGATTTTACGCTGGCCCGGCGTGCTGGCCGAGAGCGGCGTGTCGGCCGAGAGCGGCGTGTCGGCCGAGGCGGTGCTTGCCTGCGGCAAGGAAGCGATCGGCGAGCTGGTGGTGGTGCGCCAGCGCGAGGGCGCGCAACTGGCGACCATGCTGCTGGGCAACGTGACCGAGATGGAGGCGATCGTCGCGCGCATCACGCCACTGGTGCCGGAACTGATCGACAAGCATCAGCAGAAGATCGTCGAGCGCCTGCAGGAAGCGCTCGTCCTGGCCGCGTCCGAAGGCGGGCAGACGGTGATCACGCGTGAGGAAGCGGCCGAGCGGATCCGCCAGGAAGTGACCATGTACGGAATCCGCATCGACATCGCCGAGGAGCTGTCGCGCCTCACCGCGCACCTGAACGAAACGCGCCGTGTAATCGAGAAGGGTGGCCGCGTCGGCAAGCGCCTCGACTTCATGATGCAGGAACTGAATCGCGAAGCGAACACACTCGGCTCGAAGGCGGCGGCCAAGGAGCTGGCCGACTCCTCGATGGCGCTGAAGCTGCTGATCGAGCAGATGCGCGAGCAAGTGCAAAACCTGGAGTAAGCAAGATGACCGCATCGAACCGAGATGCGCATGCGCTGCATGCCGGCGCGTATCCCGGCAACCTGTTCATGGTGGTGGCGCCCTCGGGCGCGGGCAAGTCGACCCTGGTGAACGCGCTGCTTGCCAAGGACCGCGAGATCTGCCTGTCGATCTCGTACACCACGCGCAAGCCGCGTCCGGTCGAGCAGGACGGTGCGCACTACCACTTCACCAGCGTCGAAGATTTCCGCGCGCGCCACGCGCGTCACGAATTCCTGGAAAGCGCCGAGGTGCACGGCAACTACTACGGCACCTCGCGCGTGTGGATTGAGGAGCAGATGCAGAGCGGCCACGACGTGCTGCTCGAGATCGACTGGCAGGGCGCGCAGCAGGTCAGGAAACAGTTCTGCAACGCGGTCGGTATCTTCATCCTGCCGCCCTCGCTGGCGGCGCTCGAGGAGCGCCTGAAGAAGCGCGGCCAGGACGAGCCAAACGTGATCACGCGGCGCTTGCTGGCCGCCGGCATCGAGATCGCGCACGCTTCGGAAGCCGAATACGTGGTGATCAACGAGCACTTCGCCACGGCGCTGTCCGAGCTGCAACGCATCGTGTCGGCCACGCGCCTGCGCGTGGCCTCGCAATACGCGCGGCACACCGAGCTTTTCATCGAGCTCGGCATCCATCTCCCGCACGCCGACTGAAGGCGGCGCACGAGGGACATAAGGTAGAAGGGTCTTCGCGGAATCGTGTGGGTAGATTTCGCCATGAAAACGCCTGATAGCGAATGTGGGAGGGGGTTTGCGAGATTCGGATGTTGCGAAAAAGCTGGCATGATTTCGCGATGGCTACTGAACGCAAACGAAAGCGTCTATCCGACGTGTAGCGCTTCGAAGGATTCCGTCCTCTCGAAGAGATCCACGGCGTGTTCGGTGATCGAGTCTCACCCGTCATCGCGCTGGTCGTCGATGAGGGCCTGGTCTGGATCTTCGCTACGGTTGATCATTGCGACGCGGCGTGTGTTGGCATCCATGTCACCAAAGTGGGCGACCGCTTTGTCGCACTGGAGCCAATTAGCCAAGGGGTGCGCGAGCAGTTCGGATCAGTCGAAGCTGATGCCGGCCGCGGACTGTCCCTGCGAATGGATCACGGCTCGCAGTACAGGTCGGACGATTTCCGCGCCCATCTCAAGTTCTGGGGGATTACGCCGAGCTAGGCCTTCGTCGCTGAGCCGCAGACCAACGGCGTCGACGAGCGTTTCAATCGAACTATGAAGGAGCAGGCTATCCACGGGCGTCTGTTCAACAACGTTGAAGAAATTTGTGCTGCCGTCGTCGCGTTCAAGCAATCGATACAATCGCGAATGGCGTCTCGAAAAACTGGGTTTCAATTTCCCCCTCGAAGCCCGTCAGGCAGCGCTCTTGGCACTTGCTGCCTGATCGCAAAATCGTGTCTAAACAACCGGATCCGGTACATATAGAATGAGGTGGAATATGGCCGTGCCCGGGCGAAATACCGGGCCACATGATAAAATGCCTCCCGACTCATAAAGACGACTTGAAGGACTTGAGGACGCTGGTTTTCCGCGCCGCGAGTCCTTTTTTGTTTAATGCTTTGCCGCCGCACCCCGCGGACGCGGCACCGCGCTGCGCGCCCGGTAGTGCCCGCGCCGGCACTACCCACTACCGCCACACACCGGCGGCGTCCCCGGGCCTCGCGGCGCCGCGAGCCCCCTATACGGAGTACACGGTGATTCAGACAGACGCTAAAGGCGGCGCGCTCGTGCTGTTTTCCGGCGGCCAGGATTCGGCAACTTGCGTCGCCTGGGCGCTCAAGCATTATTCGACGGTTGAGACGCTCGGCTTCGATTACGGCCAGCGCCATCGCGTCGAGCTCGAATGCCGCGAGGGCGTGCGCGAGGCGCTGCGCGCGCGCTTCCCGCAATGGGCCAACCGGCTCGGCGACGATCACATAATCGACCTGTCGGTGCTCGGCGCGATCAGCGATACCGCCATGACGAGCGCGATTGAGATCGAGACCAGCGCCAACGAGCTGCCCAACACCTTCGTGCCAGGCCGCAACCTGCTGTTTATGACGATCGCGGCGGCCCTGGCCTATCCGCGTGGGCTGAGGGTGCTGGTCGGCGGCATGTGCGAGACCGATTTCTCGGGCTACCCCGATTGCCGCGACGACACCATGAAAGCGCTGCAGGTGGCGCTCAATCTTGGCATGGACACGCGCATGTTGCTCGAGACGCCGCTGATGTGGCTAGACAAGGCCGATACCTGGCGCCTCGCCGAGCAGCTGGGCGGTGCCGATCTGGTCGAACTGGTGCGCGTCGAGACCCATACCTGCTACGTTGGCGAGCGCGCCGAGCTGCACGACTGGGGCTTCGGCTGCGGCACCTGCCCGGCCTGCAAGCTGCGCAAACTCGGCTACGAAGCCTATCGCAGTGGCGAGCAGGTCATTGAGATGCCGGCCTGTACGACGTAGCGCCGAAGCAGGGCGAATCAGGAACCAGGCAAGACAAACGAAGCAGGACGACGCGATGCGCGAACGCTCGCGCATCGCCCGGAATCACTGGCATGAGGCGCAGGAAAGGAACGGACGGCTCGCGCCGCCGGCTGAGCGAATGACGTACACGGTCAAGGTAAGCCGCTGCGCGGCGACTAAAACCGTCGGTATGCAGAAGCGATCGCTCGCAGTGATGTAGGCGCGCGGAAAGCCGAAGATGCTAGAGTCGAATACATCGCGCGCATCGGGGAGGAC
>JAYFRX010000046.1:0-11776 GCA_040946945.1 Burkholderia sp.
ACAGTCGCCGGCCGTTGTAGGCGCTGGCGTAGCGCGTGCCCTTGTATCGAGGCCACACCCAGCCATCGGGCCAGCGAGACCCGACCAGCGCGGCCTCGCATTGCGCTTCGTTGCCGTACTGCTCCTGGAATTTTTTCATCGACAGACCGGCCTGAAACTGGATTCTGTTCATGGGCAGGGCGCACGCTCCGTAAGCATCTGGCGAACGATACTTGATTTCATGCTTGCTTCGGAGTCAAGTAACCAATCAGGAAAGGCCAAAAAGCCGGCCCCCTTCGGGGGGCACCGGCCGTTTTCAATCGAGCAGCAAAGCGGGCCGATAAGCCGGATTCTGTGCGCCTGGCGCGTCCAGGACGCGCAAGGCGTGGCAGTCATTCCTCTAGGCGCGCCATTGCTGACGCGCTCAAGCTTCCTACCCGCAGGCGAAACGGGGGCACCGTCCTGCATCGCGAGGATGCGCGCCTGCCTACTTGGAATTGCTCCGGGTGGAGGTTACCGTGCCGGCCTACGTCGCCGCAGCCGCGGTGCGCTCTTACCGCACCGTTTCACCCTTACCTGATCCCGGCTTGCGCCGGGCCATCGGCGGTCTGTTCTCTGTTGCCCTGTTCCGCGTGTCACCACGGATGGCCGTTAGCCATCACCCTGCCCTGGCAGAGTCCGGACTTTCCTCGCCCCGCGCGGCAGAAACCACGCGGGCCGCGACTGCCTGGCCTACTTTGCGAGACGGATTCTAGCATCGACGAGGTCGCGCCGCGAGCCGGGGGCGTAAGCGCGGCCGTTCCACCTCGGCAGAGCGTCAGGGTCGCGATGAAATAAAACGGGGGCGAATCGCCCGGCAGCCCGTCAACGGGCAGTCGAGCGGGTCGCCGCACTCAGGTCGGCTGGCACCGCCCGGGCCGGAATACCTGCGCGTCCTGTGAGCTATTGTCAAATCTGGTGTACGAGCGATCGGCAGCATGATCAAGCGACCAGCGGTTGCTGAGCCGGCGTGCTATCGATCACCGGGGTTCCATCCTTGAAGGGAATGGCCTTCAGAAGCTGTTCGAGCTTGTCGACGCCGCGGATGCGGCACCACGGTTTCTCGGCCGACTCGATGAGCTTGAAGGCCATGCCGAGGAACGTCGCTCGCGACAAGACAGACGCTTTCGTTTGCGTGAAGTAGCCATCGCAAAATCATGCCAGCTTTTTCGCAACATCCGAATCTCGCAAACTCGCTCCCACATTCGCTATCAGGCATTTTCATGACGAAATTTACCCACACGATTCCGCGAAGACCCAGCAAAAAAATCGGCCTCCCCTACCAGCTCGGCATGCTCGCCGAGCTGCCGGCGCGCGCCAGCCAGAGCGCCTCGTGCGCGCTGCCGCAACCGGGGATTAGCACCGGGCACGGCGAACGTGCGGCCGCGAAGGCGGCGAACGCATCGGGCACGCGCGCCAGGTCTCAGGGCACGAACCCGCGCTCGAAGCGTTCATCCCAGAACGCGGCGCTGCCCGGATCGCGGCGCGCGAAGTCGGCTGCCGCGCCAGGGGTGGCCGACTCGGCCGGGACCTCGGCCGAGGCCTGCGTTGAAGCGCCGGCCTGCTTGCTGGTATCGCTCATCTGCTCTCCCGATTCGGCCGCCGCCGAAGCGCGGCGAACCTTTGCCGCCAATCATCCGCCTGGGCGCCGCCCGATCGCCGCGCTCAGGCGCCGGCCGCCAGCACCAGCAGCACACGTGCCACGATCGCACCGACGCCGACCGCCAGCCCGAACACTAGCAGGGCCTGCAGCAGGCGGTTGGTGCGCTTTTGCTCGGTCATGATCTGCTGCATCAGCTCGTCGCTGAGCCCGCGCGGCGAACTATGCCGCTCCGCGAATGCCTGGTGAATCAGGCGCGGCAGCTGCGGCAGCGTCTTGCTCCATTGCGGTGCCTCGACCTTGAAGCGCTCGTACCAGCCGCGCAGGCCGATCTGCTCGGCCATCCAGCGTTCGAGATAGGGCTTGGCGGTCTTCCAGAGATCGAGCTCCGGCTCCAGCGAACGGCCCAGCCCCTCGACATTGAGCATGGTCTTCTGCAGCAGCACCAGCTGCGGCTGGATCTCGACATTGAAGCGGCGTGAGGTCGAGAACAGGCGCATCAGCACCTGTCCCAGCGAAATGTCCTTCAGCGCGCGGTCAAAATACGGCTCGCAGACCGCGCGGATCGCGCTCTCGAGCTCCTCGACGCGCGTATGCGGCGGCACCCAGCCCGACTCGAGGTGGAGAGTCGCGACGCGATGGTAGTCGCGCTTGAAGAAGGCCAGGAAGTTCTGCGCCAGATAGTTCTTGTCAAAGTCGGACAACGCCCCGACGATGCCGAAGTCGAGCGCGATGTAGCGGCCAAAATGATTCGGGTCTAGGCTCACGAACACATTGCCCGGGTGCATGTCGGCGTGGAAGAAGCCGTCGCGGAACACCTGGGTGAAGAAGATCTCGACACCCTCGTGCGCCAGCTTGGGGATGTCGACGCCGGCCGCGCGCAAGGTGTCGACCTGGCTGATCGGCACGCCCTTCATGCGCTCCATCACCAGCACCGAGGAGGAGCTGTAGTCCCAGAACATCTCCGGCACCAGCAGCAGGTCGAGCCCGGCAAAGTTGCGGCGCAGCTGGCTGCCGTTGGCGGCCTCGCGCATCAAGTCGAGCTCGTCGTGCAGATACTTGTAGAACTCGGCCGCCACCTCGCGAGGCTTGAGCCGCCGGCCGTCCGGCCAGAGCCGCTCGGCCCAGGTGGCGATGTCGCGCAACAGTGCCGTGTCCGAGTCGATCACCGGCAGCATGTTTGGGCGCAGCACCTTGACTGCCACTTCCTTGCCGGCGTGCACGCCCTCCTTGAGCTTGGCGAAATGCACCTGGGCGATCGAAGCGCTGGCCACCGGCACCGGGTCGAACTCGTCGAACAGCGCGCTGATCGGCGCACCCAGCGATTTCTCGACCAGCGACATGGCCAGCGCCGAATCGAAGGGCGGCACCTGGTCCTGCAGCTTGGCGAGCTCGATCGCGAAATCGGACGGCAGCACATCGCGGCGCGTCGACAGCATCTGGCCGAACTTCACGAAGATCGGCCCCAGGCTTTCGAGCGCGCGGCGCAGCCGCACCGCGGGCGGATCGGAAAAACGGCGGCCGATGGTGGTGATGCGTAACAGAAGCTTGACGCGGCGATCGTCGATGCGCGACAGCATGACCTCGTCGAGGCCGAAGCGGATCACGGTGTAGACGATTTTGATGAAACGGAAAATGCGCATGCGGTACAGCCCTCAGTGCCCACCGCGCGGGCTGCCGCCCGCCGGTGTGCCGGATCGTTGTTCTAGGCGCTCGATTCGCTTTTCGACGCGGGCCAGAGCATCGCGCGCGCGCGCCAGCTCGGCGTCGAACTCGCCGAGCGCGGCGCGGCGCACGACCTGCGGGTTCTCATCGAGAAAATATTCGCTCAGCGAGTCGAGCAGATTACGGCCAGTACGACACGCCTGGTCGCCCACCGAACGCACAATGGTGGCGATCCGGTGAGCGGGAGCATCGCCGAGCGCGAGAGAGAGATCCTCCTCGGGCTCCCAGCGCAGGTGTTCGGCGAGCTTGGCGAGCTGGGTGGCGAATTCGGCATCGCCTTCCAGCTTGACGTGCTTCATGACGGCGGCCTGGCCGCCCTGCACGAAGGTCGTGACGGCGTCGAACGGCGACTGCCGCGCACCACCGCCCAGAGCGATCGACACATTGGGCTGCGGCACCTCGTTCGCCTCGACGGCAGCGAAATAGCCATCAGGCTGCATCAGCAGCAACAGGGTGAGCGGCGGGAATTCGAGTCGGGCGGTTTTTCCGGCGTAGGGAATCAGGCGTTCGCGCGCCCAGGATTCGCGGGCGAGCAGATGGTTGACAGCAGCGGCGACAGACTTGGCGGCAAAGGTCATCGGACTGAGTAAAAAACCCGCGCAAGCAGGGTGCCCGCGCGCGTTTCTACTATTGTAACGTCGGATCGGTCTGGCCCTTGTCCAGGCTTGATACCGGATGCTTTCAGGGCTGGCGCACACCGCCATCGCTCAGTGCAGGTTGATCTGCTGAATGCCGGCCAGCAGCCAGCCTTCGTTGCCCGACTTGGTGAGGAGGTTCCAGACCTCCTCGAAGGGCTCGGCCGACGCGCCCGGCGCCTCGCGGATCAGGCCGTGGAAGCGCACGCTCGCCTCGTACTGGCTGCCGCGCTCCTCGAGGCCGAACAGCTCGGCCTCGAGCTGGACCACGTCGGTCTGGTTTTTGCCCGCGCCGCGCGAGGCCAGGTCGATCTTCACCTCGGTGAACATCTCCGGCGTGGTGAACTCGCCGGATGTCGGTCATGTTGGCTTCGTCCCAGGCAGCCTGGAGGCGGATGAAGTAGACCTTGGCGTTACGCACGAAGGCTTCGCTGTCGAAGCCGGTCGGCACCGACGGCGTCACGCCGGGGCCGCCAGGCCAGCACCCGCTGCCGCGCCGCCGCGGAACACACCGGCCGCCTCGTTGGCATAGCTGCTCGATGAAGCCGGCTGCGACAGTGCCATGGGCATAACCCTGGTTTTGGCTCGCGTAACCGCGGTTCGAGCCGGAGTCGTAGCCGCCACGGCTCATCGACGAACCCACGCCCGCGTAGGTCGGCTTGGGCTTGCGATTGCGGTTCATCACAGCTTGCGAATGATCCAGATGCCGATGGAGGCGAGCAGCGCGATCACAATCACGTTGGCCATCATGCTGGCGAAGGCGCCGCCCAGGCCGAAGTGCGACAACAGCGCCGCGATGCCGAGACCAGCCGCCAAGCCGGCGACCAGCCCGAGCGGTTCGACTGCGCGGCCGGTGCCGGCTACGTGGCCCTGAGACGCTGCTGGACCATCTGCGACTGGCGGTCGACGCTGCACCCGCCGCCCAACCGCTTGGCTTCCGCGTCGAGCGACGCGAAGGTGCCGGCCGTCAGCAGGCCCACCATGAACAGCGTGCCGATCCGTCTCGCCCATTGCCTCGGCTGCTTGCTGCGGTTGTTGAACGAACGCGAATCAGACACCACCACCCCGAATTGAAAGTAAAATGAATGGAAAGAACCGCTTAATACTTGGTTCCGAGGTGTAACGCTACCACGCAACCTGACAAATTGTAATATTTGACGGCATCGAGGCCAGCGCGTTCCATCATCGTCTTCAGAGTGTCCTGATCTGGGTGCATGCGGATAGACTCCGCCAAATATCGGTAACTGTCTGCATCTTTCGCGAATTTATCTCCGAGCCGCGGTAATAATTTGAAAGAATACATGTCGTAGGCTTTTTTCAGCGGGTCCCACACTTTCGAGAATTCGAGTACCGTCACTCGCCCGCCCGGCTTGGTGACCCGGCGCATCTCGGCCAGCGCGACGTCCTTGCGGGTCATGTTGCGCAGCCCGAAGGCGACCGTCACCACGTTAAAGTAGTTGTCGGGGAACGGGATCTTCTCGGCGTCGCAGATCAGCGAGGGCGTCACCACGCCCTTGTCAAGCAGGCGATCGCGCCCCACCCGCAGCATCGATTCGTTGATGTCGGTGTGCCAGACCTCGCCGGTGGGGCCGGCGGCCTTGGCGAAGGCCTTGGTCAGGTCGCCGGTCCCGGCTGCGATGTCGAGCACCTTGCAGCCGGGGCGGACGTTCGCCTGGGCGATCGTGAAAGCCTTCCAGGCCCGGTGCATGCCGGCCGACATCAGGTCGTTCATCAGGTCGTAGTTGCTCGCGACCGAGTGGAACACCCCCGCCACCTTTTTCGCCTTGTCGCTCTCGTCGACAGTCTCGAAACCGAAGTGGGTTTTGCTCATCGCGTGAATCCTCTGGAAATGGCAAGACGGTGCCGGATGCCGCGCCGTCGGTTCAATCGGTGCTCAATCAGCGGCAGTGGCCGCGGCGGGCATCGGCGCGTCGCGCTCGACGTCGGCCGCCTGCAATCTGTCGAAATAGTCGCGCCAAAGCGCGTCCTGGCGCCTCGCGAGCTCATACAGCAGATCCCACGAATAAATGCCGGTCGAATGGCCGTCCGAGAAGGTCGGCTGCAAGGCGTAGTTGCCGACGCCCTCGAGCGCCGTGATCGACACCTCGCGCTTGCCGGTCTGCAGCGCGTCTCCTGGCCGGGGCCATGTCCGCTCACCTCGGCGGACGGCGAATAGACAGGCATCAGATCGAACGGGACGCGGTAGCTCTCGCCGTTCGGGTATTGCAGTTCGAGCACCCGCGATACCGTGTGCACGACCACGCCGGATGGAATCGGCGTGGTCGGGGTCGGGCCCCTCATGCATCCCTCGCATTCAGGATCAGTTCGATTTCCTCATGCACCGCATTGTGCAGCAGGCTTGCCTGCGCCGCGCGCAGCCCTGGCTCGAACACCGGGCGCTGGTGCGGCGCCCAGATCGGCTGCGGGGAAGTGCGCGTCGTTGGAGAAGCGCGGAATTACGTTTTAGTGGAAGTGAGGCACCTGGTTGCCGAGGCTCTCGCGAGATTAACCTTGTTGGGCTGCATCACGCGGCGCACGGCGCGCTCGACCGCCGCCACGAACCCAGCACATCAGGTGCGAGCGGTCGGCCGGCTCCAGGTCGGAGAACGCAGCCACGTGCGCCTGACAGACCACGCGGCAGAAGCCCGGGTAATCGGTTTCGCTGCTCGCCAGCAAGGCCCGCAGCCGCTCGTCCTTCCAGAGCAGTTCGCCGCCGTCCTCGCGGCAAAATACGCAATTCATCGTCAGTTTCCTGTAGAGGGGAACGCCCAAACTTTACACCAGGACCCGTTCGATCCCGCCGTTGTTGGCGCGGGCCACGTAGTCGACCATCCAGTTTTCGCCGAGCACGTTGCGCGCGATCTCGACGACGATGTAGTCGGCCTCGATGTTGGCATCCTCATTGTAGCGCGACAGGCCCTGCAGGCAGGACGGGCAGCTAGTCAGGATCTTCACCTCGGCCTCGCTCGCGCCGCCGCCGAACACAACCGAGATATTGCGCAGGCGCGCCGCGCCCTTGCGGATCTCCTCCTCCTTGCTAAAGCGGATCTGGGTCGAGACGTCCGGCCGCGTGACCGCCAGCGTGCCCGACTCGCCGCAGCAGCGGTCGTTCCTGGCGATCTTGTAGCCGTCTTTCTCGGCACCCATCAGCTCGTTGACGAGCTTGACCGGGTCCATGGTCTTGATCGGCGTGTGGCAGGGGTCGTGGTACATGTAGCGCGTGCCCGCCACGCCCTCCAGCTTCATGCCCTTCTCGAGCAGGAACTCGTGGATGTCGATGATCCGGCAGCCCGGGAAGATCTTCTCGAATTCATAGTCGGCGAGCTGGTCGTAGCAGGTGCCGCAGGACACCACCACCGTTTTGATGTCGAGGTAGTTCAGCGTGTTGGCGACCCGATGGAATAGCACGCGGTTGTCGGTGACGATCTTCTTCGCCTTGTCGTACTGGCCCGAGCCGCGCTGCGGATAACCGCAGCACAGGTAGCCTGGCGGCAGCACGGTCTGCACGCCGGCCTCCCACAGCATCGCCTGGGTGGCCAGGCCGACCTGTGAGAACAGCCGCTCCGAGCCGCAGCCCGGGAAGTAGAACACCGCTTCCGAATCCACGCTGGTGGTCTTCGGGTTGCGGATGATTGGCACGATCTTGTTGTCCTCGATGTCGAGCAGCGCGCGCGCCGTCTTCTTGGGCAGGTTGCCCGGCATCTTCTTGTTCACGAAGTGGATCACCTGCTCGACCACCGGCGGCTTGCCGGTGGTGGCCGGCGGCCGCGCGGTCTGCTTGTGCGTGAACTTCTTCAGCATGTCGTTGGCCAGGCGCTGGGCCCTGTAGCCAACGCCCATCATCACGCCGCGCGCGGCATCGATGGTCTGCGGATTGGTGGCGTTCAGGAAGAACATGCCGGCGGCCTGGCCTGGATTGAATTTCTTTTTGCCCATCTTGCGCAGCAGGTTGCGCATGTTCATGGTCACCTCGCCGAAGTCGATCTTCACCGGGCAAGGCGTGGCGCACTTGTGGCAGACCGTGCAGTGGTCGGCCACGTCGTTGAACTCGTCCCAGTGCTTGATCGACACGCCGCGGCGCGTCTGCTCTTCGTACAGAAAGGCCTCCACCAGCAGCGAGGTGGCGAGGATCTTGTTGCGCGGGCTGTAGAGCAGGTTGGCGCGCGGCACATGAGTCGCGCAGACCGGCTTACACTTGCCGCAGCGCAGGCAGTCCTTGACCGAATCGGCGATCGCGCCGATGTCGGACTGCTGCATGATCAGCGACTCGTAGCCCATCAGCCTGAAGCTGGGCGTGTAGGCGTTGCGCAGGTCGGCACCTTCCAGCAGCTTGCCCTTGTTGAAGCGACCGTTCGGATCGACGCGCTGTTTGTAGGCGCGGAACTCGCGCAGCTCCTCGTCGGTCAGGAACTCCAGCTTGGTGATGCCGATGCCGTGCTCGCCCGAGATCACGCCGTCCAGCGAACGCGCCACCTGCATGATGCGAGCCACCGCGGCATGCGCGTCCTGCAGCATCTCGTAGTTGTCGGAGTTGACCGGCAGGTTGGTGTGGACGTTGCCGTCGCCGGCGTGCATGTGCAGCGCGACGAACACGCGGCCGCGCAGCACGCGCTTGTGGATCGCCTGGGCCTCGTCGAGAATCGGCTTGAAGGCGCCGCCGTTGAAGATGTTGCGCAGCTCGGCGCGCAGCTCCTGCTTCCACGACACGCGTACCGTGCGATCCTGGGTGATGCAGAACACACTGGCCTCGGGCTGCGCGTCGGCGCGGGCCGCGAAAGTCGCCGCGAGCTTCTCGTAGCCGAGCTGGACCAGGTAGTGCTGGGCCTCGCGCAGCGGCATGTCGAGCCGGTCGCGCAGGAACTCCCAGCGCGCGCGCACCTGCTTGAGCAGCTCTAGCGCGTGCTGCACGCGGTCTTCCAGTAGCTCGGCACTGGGGATTTCGTTGGCGTCGTCGCTCTTGCCGAGCGGCAGCTCGCCGGTGCGGAAGAAGGCCTCCAGCACATCCACCAGCTGCAGCTTGTTCTTCAGCGACAGCTCGATGTTGATGCGCTCAATCGAGTCGGTGTATTCGCCCATCCGGTTCAGCGGGATCACCACGTCCTCGTTGATCTTGAAGGCGTTGGTGTGCTGCGCGATCGCCGCGGTACGGCTACGGTCCAGCCAGAAGCGCTTGCGAGCCTCGGCGCTGACCGCGACGAAACCCTCGCCGCTCTTGCCGTTGGCCATGCGGATCACTTCCGAGGTGGCGGCCGCCACTGCGTCGGCATCGTCGCCGACGATGTCGCCGATCAGCACCATCTTGGGGAAGGCGTTGCGCTTGCTCTTGGTGGCGTAGCCGACCGCGCGCAGGTAGCGCTCGTCGAGATGCTCCAGGCCCGCCAGGATCGCGCCGCCCTGCTTCGAGGTCTCGAACAGGTAGTCCTTGATCTCGACGATGCTCGGGATCGCCTCGCGCGCCTGACCGAAGAACTCCAGGCAGACGGTGCGCGTGTGCGCCGGCATCTTGTGCAGCACCCAGCGCGCCGAGGTGATCAGCCCGTCGCAGCCTTCCTTCTGCACGCCCGGCAGGCCGGCCAGGAACTTGTCGGTGACGTCCTTGCCAAGCCCTTCCTTGCGGAAGCGCTTACCCTGGATCTCGAGCATCTCGCTCTTGATCAGCTTCTCGCCCGGCGCGTGGGCACCGTCGAACCATTTCAGATCGAAGCGCGCCACCGCGATGTCGTGGATCTTGCCCTGATTGTGCTCGTGGCGTGTGACCTCGAGCCAGTTGCCGTCCGGATCGACCATCCGCCACCAGGCCAGGTTGTCGAGCGCGGTGCCCCACAGCACGGCCTTCTTGCCGCCTGCGTTCATCGCAACGTTGCCGCCGATGCAGGAGGCGTCGAGCGAAGTCGGGTCGACCGCGAACACATAGCCGGCGGCCTCGGCCGCTTCCGTCACGCGGCGCGTGACCACGCCCGCGCCCGAGAAGATGGTCGTCACCTTGTGCGCGACGCCCGGCAGCTCGGTCAGCTCGACCGCGCCGAGCTGCTCCAGCTTCTCGGTGTTGATCACGGCCGAGAACGGCGTGAACGGCACCGCGCCGCCCGTGTAGCCGGTGCCGCCACCGCGCGGGATCACGGTCAGGCCGAGTTCGAAGCAAGCCTTGATCAGGCCGGCGATCTCGGCCTCGGTATCGGGCGTAAGAATCACGAACGGGTACTCGACGCGCCAGTCGGTGGCGTCGGTGACGTGCGAAACGCGCGCCAGGCCGTCGAAGCGGATGTTGTCCTTCTGCGTGCAGCGGCCCAGCCCCTTGGTGGCGCGGCGGCGCAGCTCGGCCATCTGCTCGAATTCGCGCGCGAAAGCGTCAACCGCGCCGCGCGCGGCCACCGTCAACATCGCCACGCGCGAGGCACGCTCGCGGCCCGGCTCGTCGCCGTGGTCGGAAAGATCGGCCTGGCGGCGCTTATCGATCTCCGCGAGCCGGTGGCCCAGCGCGTCGATCAGCATCTGGCGGCGTTTTGGGTTGTCGAGCAGGTCGTCCTGCAGATAGGGATTGCGACGCACCACCCAGATGTCGCCCAGCACCTCGTACAGCATCCGTGCCGATCGGCCGGTGCGGCGCTCGCCACGCAGCTCGTCGAGCGCGGCCCAGGCTTCCTCGCCGAGCAGGCGAATGACGATTTCACGGTCGGAGAACGAAGTGTAGTTGTACGGGATTTCGCGCAGACGCGGGGCGAGGTCGGCCGCGACGGCCGCTGCCGCGCCATGCGGATCGAAAACTTGTGGTGCGTTCATGTTCGGACGGTTCGAAGGGCCGGCAGCCGCGCGCTTCGAGGGCACGACACCGGCATGCGCGTGGTGCGCGAATCTGGGGAAAATCTTCTGTTTCTTCTGTTACCAGGCGTGCGGCTTGGCGCGGGACCGGCATGCACAGTAGGCGCCCGTCGGTCGACACGGCCGCCTGGCGGCGTTCGGAGCCCTCAGCACGATCGCGCGCAATGCGCGTGCCGAACCGCCGCGGGACAGGCTGCGCGCGGAAACGGCTTCACGTGGGCGGTCCGAAATTGCCGTTGCATCTTTCGATCTTTAATTGAAAATGAGATTCTAACTCATGATCGGCACCGGCGTGGACGCCCGAATCTTGCGGGTAGGGCTTCCGCATGAAGGCCCTTGTCAGGCAAGGGGGAGAATGGATTCACGCCCATTGATGTCCCACGCAGTGCGGCGGCTCCGGTTTTTCTAGACACAGATTTAGAGGCCAGTTCAAAAACGCCAGTTCAAAAACCAATGGGGGCTGTTTACTTTCTCGGCAAGCTGTTAACCTTGGATATCTGAACAACGGAACCTAAGGGATGGAAGCGCCAATCATTGATGACGAATTGTGGACACTGAGCGAACCGTTACTGCCGCCGCCAAAGCCCCGGCCCAAAGAGCATCCTGGTCGCCCACGCGTATCGGATCGGGCGGCGTTGAATGGCATCCTGTTCGTGTTGACAACCGGTCTGCGATGGAACTATCTGCCAACCGTATTGGGCTTTGGCTCCGGCCCGACCTGCTGGCGACGACTGAACGACTGGCGCAAAGCAGGAGTATGGGATCGACTGCACGAACTGCTGCTCGACACGTTGCGCGAGGCCGGGCAGATCGATCTTTCATACGCTGCCGTCGATTCCTCGTCGGTACGATCTGTTGGGGCGGGCGAAAAACTGGCCCGAACCCCACGGATCGCGCGCGACCCGGTTCCAAGCACCCCATCCTCGTAGATGCCAATGGCGTTCCCATCAGCGCCATCCTGACCGGCGCGAACCGCAAC
>JAYFRX010000047.1:0-11675 GCA_040946945.1 Burkholderia sp.
TGTGGTGTTTCGACGGCGTGACGCAAAAGGCTGCCAGTCATGAGCGCCATGTCACGGGCGGTGGCCGTCAGGCCGCGCAGCGCCCCGAGTTCGGCTGGGTCAACACGATGCTCGGCAACCTGAAAACAGCCCTCAAGGGCACGTACCACGCTATCGATCACGCCCAATATGCCCATCGCTATCTCGCTGAATTCGCCTACCGTTTCAACCGCCGTTTCGATTTGCCCGCGATGGTGCCGCGCCTGCTTCGGGCCGCCGTTACGACCAAACCTCATCCGCGCTTTGTGTTGATGGTCTCGGAGTCAAGTAATTAATCAGGCGCTGTTAAATCGTTACTTCCGATCGCTTGGACTTCCATCAGTTGGCCAGGTCGGGTAAACGATCCGACCCCCCCCCGTTTACGGACCCGTACGCACGGTGGTGTGGGAGGGGGCGGGCCGCGAGGCCTAACCTTATCCCGATTCAGTGCTCCAGCGGCTGCTCATCGACGCCCTCGGCGTCGATGAGCAGGTAGCCGGCGCGCGGCCTGCCGTGGTCGAGATCCCAGTCGGGCAGCACCCAGCGCGTGCCCTCGGGCTCGATGTGCCGCGCGGGCCGGTGGGTGTGGCCGTGGATCATGCTGTCGGCGCTGCTGCGCTCGAACAGCTCGGCGATGCCGTCGCGCGTGACGTCGTAGCGCGGCAGCATCGGCCGGTCACGGCCCGCTTCGCTTTTGGCGCGCATGCGCTCGGCCAAGCCGCGCCGCCAGCGAAGCGAGCGCGCGAGGAACAGCCACTGCGCCAGGCGGTTGCGCGCGAAGCCGCGAAACCACTGGTAGCCGCGATCGGCCGTGCACTGCGCGTCGCCGTGCGCGAGCACGATGCGCCGGCCGAAGGCGAGCACCACCGACGGGTCCGGCACCAGCATCGCGCCGGCCGCCTTCACGAAGCGGCGGCCGAGTAGGAAGTCACGATTGCCGTGCATCACGTAAAGCGCGATGCCGCGCTCCGAGAAGCTGTGCAGCAGCGCGGCGATGCGCTGCGCGAATGGGTCGTCGTCGAGGATGTCGTCGCCAATCCAGTATTCGAACAGATCCCCGAGAATAAACACCGAGTCGGCGCTGTCGGCCGTGACGCGTACGAAATGCTCGAACGCGGCGACGGTGCGCGGGATCGCCTTGCTCAGGTGCAGGTCGGAGATGAACAGAAACGGGCGTGCCGCATGCGCGAGACCATGCTCGCCCGGCACGCCCCCGGAGACGCTTCGTGGCGGCGTTTCCTGCAGCATCGAAGTGCCTCCCTCGACGGCGTTAGACCACCACGGCCTTTTTGATGATCACGTCGTTGGCCGGCACATCCTGGTGGAAGCCTTTGCTGCCGGTCTTGACCTTCTTGATCGCGTCGACCACATCTTGGCCTTCGACCACCTTGCCGAACACGGCGTAGCCCCAGCCCTGCGGCGTCGGCGACGAGTGGTTCAGGAAGTCGTTGTCGTTGACGTTGATGAAGAACTGGGCGGTGGCCGAGTGCGGATCGTTGGTGCGTGCCATCGCGACCGTGTAGGTGTCGTTCTTCGGGCCGTTGTTGGCCTCGTTGTCGATTGGCGCCTCGGTCGGCTTTTGCTTCATGCCCGGCTCGAAACCACCGCCCTGGATCATGAAGCCGTTGATGACGCGGTGGAACACCGTGTTGTCGTAATGGCCGGCCTTCACGTAGTTCATGAAATTCTCCACCGACTTCGGTGCCTTGGCGGCGTCGAGTTCTAGCTTGATCACGCCGTGGTTCGTGTGCAGTTCAATCATGATGGTTCCTTCGTTGAAGTGAGTGAAATGGCACGTGGCCGGTCGTGACGACGCGGCCGCGTGAGGGGCGCTTGTCGCGCGCCGGGTTATTTGTCGACGACGCTTGCCGATTCGATCTTGATCGCCTTTTCGGGCAGGTCGCGCATCGAGCCGCGCGAGGTGGTCGAGGTCGACTCGATCCTCTTCACGACGTCCATGCCCGAGACCACCTTGCCGAACACGGCGTAGCCGTTGCCGTTCGGGTAGTCGAGATTGGAATTATCGACGGTATTGATGAAGAACTGGGCGGTGGCCGAGTTCGGCTCGCTGGTGCGGGCCATCGCGATGGTGCCCGTCAAATTCTTCAGGCCGTTGCGGCTTTCCAGGGGAATTGGCGCGCGCGTCGGCTTCTCGTCGAAGTTCGACTTGTAGCCACCGCCCTGGATCATGAAGCCCGGGATCACGCGATGGAAGATCGTCCCGTTGTACTGGCCGGCCTTCACGTAGTCGAGGAAGTTCGCCACCGTCTTCGGTGCCTTCTCCGGATAGAGCTCGACCCGGATATCGCCCTGCGCGGTTTTGAACTGCACGACGGGGTGCGCGGCGGCCGTTTGCGCATGGGCCGGCGCGGTCGCGACGAGGACGGCGCTGCCGAGCGCTAACCACAGACGTTTCATGACGCTCCTCTGGTTGATGAAAAAGGGTCTTCGCGGAATCGTGTGGGTAAAAATGAGCCATTTTTCAGATCTTGGGCAGCATGCACGTGGAGGATCTTTAGGCGTAGATACTCTTCGTCACGCAGTCCATACTCTCGTCGCTGGATAATGCGGATCTTGTTGTTGAGTCCTTCAACGAAGCCGAGCGGCACCTGGTTCTCAGGTTTGCAATGAGTAGCGATTCCGTCCCAATGACGCTCGATCATTTCTGCGAATTTCTCGTACGGCTTCAGGCGCTGCCACTTCAAACTCGCCTTCCAGTTGTCGAAGAAACGACCTGCCCAACCTTCGCGTTCGTAGTCTCACCAATGCCCGAAAGACTCCTTCAAGAGGTAGGCAGCATTGAGTCGACCTGATTAGTTACTTAACTCCGAAGCAGGCATGAAATCAAGTATCGTTCGCCAGATGCTTACGGAGCGTGCGCCATGCCCATGAACAGAATCCAGTTTCAGGCCGGTCTGTCGATGAAAGAATTTCAAGAGCAGTACGGCAACGAAGCGCAATGCGAGGCCGCGCTGGTCGGGTCTCGCTGGTCCGATGGCTGGGTGTGCCCTCGATGCAAGGGCACGCGCTACGCCAGCGCCTACAACGGCCGGCGACTGTGGGAATGCCTGAGCCAGTCCTGCCGGTACCAATGCTCGTCGATCGTCGGAACGATATTCGAGAAGACGAAATTGCCGCTGACGACCTGGTTTCTGGCGATCTACCTGGTGATGTAGAGCAAGAACGCCATCAGCGGACTGGAGCTCAAACGCCAGCTGGGCGTGAGCTACAAGACGGTCTGGCTCATCAAGCACAGGTTGCTGGAGACCATGTGGCTGCGCGAAGAGCGACGCCGGCTCGACGAACGGGTCGAGGTCGACGACGCGTATCTGGGCGGGGAACGCTCCGGCGGTAAGGCTGTGGGCGTGGCGCGCCCGCGGCAAGACGCCGTTTGTAGCGGCCGGCCGTGCAGACCTCTGACGATGGCCGTCCTTTGTGCATGCGGCTCTCGCCCGTGCCGGGCTTTACCAAAGCGGCCCTTGAGGTCTGGGCGGCCAGCAGCCTGATGCCCACCGCGTGCGTCGTTTCCGATGGCCTGTGGTGTTTCGACGGCGTAACGCAAAAGGCTGCCAGTCATGAGCGCGATGTCACGGGCGGTGGCCGTCAGGCCGCGCAGCGCCCCCCGAGTGCCGCTGGGTCAACAGGATGTGCTCGGCAACCTGAAAACGGCCCTCAAGGGCACGTACCACGCTATCGATCACGCCCAATATGCCCATCGCTATCTCGCTGAATTCGCCTACAGTTTCAACCGCCGTTGCGATTTGCCGGCGATGGCGCCGCTCCTGCTTCGGGTCGCCGTTACGACAAAACCTCATCCGCGCCGTGTGTTGAGGGGCCTCAGAGTCAAGTAACTCATCAGGTGAAAAATGACGCGCGCCGTCGCCTCAGCGCGAGGGCGCGACGTAGGGCGGCGTCGCCAGCGTAGCGCCGCTGCCGTTGAACTCGAAGCTTGGCTGCGGCGTGATGGTCGACAGGTTCGAGGTGACGTCGGCCGAGACGCCCTTGGCCCGGCTCGCGGCGACCTGCTTCGCAGCCGCCGGCGGCGCGATTATCCGCTCGATGTCGGCCAGGCGCCGCGCGCTCGCGCCGCTGGTGCGGCTCAGCGAGCGAGCGCGCTTGTAGGCTTCGGAAGCGAGGCGCAGGTACAGGTCACCGAGGTTCTCGTAGGGGAGGCTATAGTCGGGGCTCGCCTGGGTGGCCGTGACCAGCGCCGCGCGCGCATCGTCGTAGCGGCCGTGCTTGGCATAGAGCGCGGCGAGGTTGTTGTAGGGCTCGGGGAGTTCGGGGTAGGCCTGGGTCAGCGCGAGGAACTGCGCGATCGCGTCGTCGTCGCGATTGAGCCGGGCCAGCACCGTGCCGCGCTTGAACTGCGCCTGCACGTCGCGCGGGTTCGCGGCGATCCGCGCATCGAGCTGCGAGAGAGCCGCCGACCAGCTGCCGCTGGTGATCGAGGCGTCGATCTCCAGGGTGCCGTCAGCGGTGGCAGAGGCCTTTTGCGCCCAGGCCGGGAGCGCCAGCGCGACACCCAGGAGGGTGGTCGCAACGAGGGTCGCAGCGCTCGTCCCGCGGCCGCGGGAAGATTTCATAGGCTTAAATCGCAATGTTATACTCCGTGCCATTCTAGCAAATTGTCCGCGTGTTCCGGCGAGCGGCGGACTGTCTTTTTCCTCTCGCGGCCGTTACCGCTTCGCCCGCCGTTCGATCGACGCCTCTGTGTCGACGGTTCGTCGTGCCGGGCTGCGGCGGGTGCTCCGAGCGGATTCACATGCAGGCGCCCATCGTCAGGGCGGCACTAATCGGCTCTCGTTTCTTCTCTATGGAATCACTGCGCATCTACAACCCGCTCGCGCGCGACAAGCAAGTCTTCGTGCCGCGTCAGCCCGGCGAAGTGCGCATGTACGTGTGCGGCATCACGGTTTACGACTACTGCCACATCGGCCATGCGCGGATGATGGTGGTGTTCGACATCGTGCAGCGCTGGCTGCGCCGGCTCGGCTATCGCGTGACCTACGTGCGCAACATCACCGACATCGACGACAAGATCATCCGTCGCGCGGTGGAGAACGGCGAGACCATCGGCGAGCTGACCTCGTGCTTCATCGCGGCGATGCACGAGGACCTGGACGCGCTCGGCGTCGAGCGGCCCGACCACGAGCCGCGCGCCACGCACTACATTCCGCAGATGCTCGGCATGATCGAGGCCCTCGAGGCAAACGGTTACGCGTACCAGTCCAAGGACGGCGACGTCAATTACGCGGTGCGCAAGTTCGTGAACTACGGCCGCCTGTCGGGCAAGTCGCTCGACGACCTGCGCGCCGGCGCACGCGTCGCAGCCAACGACGCCAAGCAAGATCCGCTCGATTTCGTGCTGTGGAAGAGCGCCAAGCCGGAGGAGCCGGCCGACACCAGCTGGGATTCGAAATACGGGCGCGGCCGCCCGGGATGGCACATCGAGTGCTCGGCAATGGGCTGCACGCTGCTCGGCAACCACTTCGACATCCACGGCGGCGGCCAGGACCTGCAGTTCCCGCATCACGAAAACGAGATCGCCCAGAGCGAGGGCGCGACCGGCGAGACCTTCGTCAACACCTGGATGCACAACGGTTTTGTGCAGGTCGACAGCGAGAAGATGTCGAAATCGCTCGGCAACTTCTTCACCATCCGCGAAGTGCTCGAGAAATACGACGCCGAGGTGGTGCGCTTCTTCATCGCGCGGACCCACTATCGCTCGCCGCTCAACTACAGCGAAGTGCATCTCGACGATGCGCGCGCCGCGCTCACGCGTCTGTATACCGCGCTCAAAGACGTCACGCCCGACGGCGCGCCGCTCGATCTCGACGAGCCGCATGCGCAGCGCTTCGCCGCCGCGATGAACGACGATTTCAATACGGCCCTGGCCGTATCGGTGCTGTTCGAACTGGCCGGAGAGGTGGGCCGCACCGGCGACGCCACGCTCGCGCGGCAGTTCAAGCAGCTCGGCGTGCTGCTCGGCCTGCTCGGCCGCGAGCCGCGCGCCTTCCTGCAGCAGGCCACGGGCGCGAGCGCCGATGCGCTCAGCGGCGAGGTGATCGAGGCACGCATCGCCGAGCGCGTGGCCGCGAAGCAGGCCAAGGACTATGCCGAAGCGGACCGGATCCGGGCGGAACTGCTCGAGGCCGGTGTCGCGCTTGAAGACAAACCGGGCGGGTTGACCGAATGGCGTCGCGTTTGATCGCGCGTCGTCCGTTCCGCTGATCGACTCGTCAGGCAGGAGACAAGATGGCAACGGGCAGGAAAGTGCCGGCAAAGGGCACGGTTCGCGCGGCGACACGCTCGCCGGCCGGGAAGGTCGCCGCCAAGCGCGCGATCCGCCCGCGCGCGGGCGCTGTCAACGGCGCGGCACGCAAGGCCCAGGCCAGCGCGAACGAGGTTGCCTTGCCGGAGTCGGCGGCCGAGGCCGAGGAAGTGGTGCGCCCCCCTTACTGGGACAAGGCCAGCGCCGATCTCGTCAAGCGCGACCGCATCCTCAAAAAACTGATCCCGAAATTCGGTCCGGCGCATCTCGTCAAGCGCGGCGATCCCTTCGTCACACTGGCCCGCTCGGTGGTTGGCCAGCAGATCTCGGTGGCCTCGGCGCAGACCGTGTGGGCAGCGATCGAAGCCGCTTGCCCTAAGCTCACGCCGCAGCAGCTGATCCGCCTCGGCCTCCAGAAGTTCGCGGCCTGCGGCCTGTCCAAGCGCAAGTCGGAATACATCATCGACCTGGCCCAGCATTTCGTGTCGGGCGCGCTGCACGTTGACAAATGGACCTCGATGGAAGACGAGGAGGTGATCGCCGAGCTTACGCAGATCCGCGGCATCGGCCGCTGGACCGCGGAGATGTTCCTGATCTTCAACCTGTCGCGGCCCGACGTGTTGCCGCTCGACGACCCCGGCCTGATCCGTGGGATCAGCGTCAACTACTTCAGCGGCGAACCCGTCACGCGCAGCGAGGCGCGCGAGGTCGCAGCCAACTGGGAACCATGGCGTACTGTCGCAACCTGGTACATGTGGCGCAGCCTTGACCCGGAATTCGGCGACGCTTGATCCATTTTTGCTATTTTTAAATAAACTCGATAGCTTATAGTCCATTTTGATGCGAGCCAGACGCGGTTAGAATAGGCGCTGCCGCACGACCTAGGACTCCCATACATGAAGACCACGTTTTTGGATTTCGAACAGCCGATCGCCGAATTGGAAGGCAAGATCGAGGAACTGCGATTCGTGCAGGATGATTCGGCCGTCGACATTTCGGAAGAGATCGAGCGGCTGTCGAAGAAGAGCCAGCAACTGACCAAGGACCTCTACGCGAACCTCTCGCCGTGGCAGGTCTCGCAGATCGCGCGCCATCTGCAGCGTCCGTATATGCTCGATTACGTGAGCGAGCTGTTCACCGATTTCCATGAACTGCATGGCGACCGCGCCTTTGCCGACGACCAGTCGATCATCGGCGGCCTGGCGCGCTTCAGCGGCAATCCCTGCATGGTGATTGGCCACCAGAAGGGGCGTGACACCAAGGAGCGCGCGGCGCGCAATTTCGGCATGCCGCGTCCGGAAGGCTATCGCAAGGCCGAGCGCCTGATGCGTCTGGCCGAGAAGTTCGGCCTGCCAATCTTTACCTTCGTCGATACGCCGGGCGCGTATCCCGGCATCGGTGCCGAGGAGCGCGGCCAGTCGGAGGCGATCGGCCGCAACCTGTACGTGATGGCCGAGCTGAAGACGCCAATCATCACCACCATCATCGGCGAAGGCGGCTCGGGCGGCGCGCTCGCGATCGCGGTGGCCGACACCGTGCTGATGTTGCAATTCTCGACCTATTCGGTGATCTCGCCGGAAGGCTGCGCGTCGATTCTCTGGAAGAGCGCGGCCAAGGCACCCGAGGCCGCCGAGGCGCTGGGCCTGACCGCGCACCGCCTGAAGGCGTTGGGACTGATCGACAAGATCGTCAACGAGCCGCTCGCTGGCGCGCATCGTGACCCGAAGGGCATGGCCGCGCTGCTGCGCCGTGCGCTGGCCGATACGCTGCGCCAGTTCCAGAGCATGAGCATCGATGCGCTGCGCGAGCGCCGCCTGGAACGCCTGCTCGCCTACGGCAGATACAAGGAAACCACGCCGGGCATTTGAGCCCCGCGGGGCCTGCCACGTGCCTCGCGCGTGTTGCCGATGATTCCTCCGAATGGCCTCAGCGCGGACCGTGTCGTACTCGACGCGGTACGCGTCGTTTGGGACGACCTGCCCGAGCACGCGAGCATCGCGATCGCCTACAGCGGCGGGCTCGACTCCTCGGTGCTGCTCGAGGCGGCCGCGCGCGTCGCCGGCACCGAGCGCTGCGTGGCGCTGCATGTCCATCACGGTCTGAGCCCGAATGCCGATGCGTGGCTGGCGCATGCCGAGGTGGCTGCGGCCGCGTTCGGCGTGCGTTTCGATGCCGAGCGCGTCGAGGTGCCGCGCGGCACCGGGCTCGGCGTCGAGGCCAGCGCGCGCGAGGTGCGCTACCGCGCGCTCGACGCGATGGGCGAGCGGCATGGCGCGCAGGCCCTGTGGCTGGCCCAGCATGCCGACGATCAGGCCGAGACGGTGCTGCTGCAGCTGCTGCGCGGCGCGGGCCTGGCCGGCCTGGCCGCGATGGCGCCACGCTACCTGCCCGCCGAGTCCAGCATGGTGCGCGTGCGCCCGTTGCTGCATCTGCTGCGAGCCCAGCTCGAGCGTTATGCCGAGGCGCGCGGGCTGCGATGGATCGACGACGAATCGAATGCCGACACGCGTTATGCGCGCAATGCGCTGCGCATCGAGGTGCTTCCGGCGCTGTCGGTGCATTTCCCCGGTTTTCGCGACGCGCTCGCGCGCAGCGCGCAGCATGCGGCGGCCGCGCAGCGGCTGCTCGACGCGCTGGCGGCCGGCGATCTTGCCGACATTGCCCAGGACGAGGGCCGGTCGCTGTCGCGCGAGCGCCTGCTGGCGCTCGACGACGAGCGCGGTACCAACCTGCTGCGCTACTGGATGCGCACGCTCGGCCTACCCGGTGCGTCGGCCGCGCGCCTGGCCGAGATGATCAAGCAGCTGCGCGCGACGCAGGTTTCGCATGTGCGGCGGATCGATCATGCGGGGCAGTGCCTCAGGTTGTATCGCGACGAGGTGTATTGGGAGGCCGGCGACAGCGCTGATCCGCCCGACGACGCCACCTCGCCCGAGCGCCCTGTGGCGCGTCTCGACTGGACCGGCCAGGAAGTCTGGCACCTGCCGGCCTGGCGCGGCAGTTTCATCTTCCGGCCGGTGACGACCGCGGCGGGGCAGGTGGAAAACAGCGTGGCGGAGGCGACGCTCGCGCAGGCACCGCTCGTGGTGCTCGTGCGCAGCGGCGGCGAACGCCTGCGCACTTCCCCCGGCGGCCCATCGCGCACGCTCAAGAACCTGTTCCAGGAGCGCGGCGTGCCCGCTTGGCAGCGCGACGTGCCGCTGCTGCATATCGGCCAGACGCTGCTGTTCGTGCCGCGCATCGGCCTGAATCGCGCGCTCAAGGCGGCCGGCGCCGAGGCCGGGCAGGGCGGCGGCGCGCGACGCCTGATCGAGTGGCGTCCCGATCTGCTGATGTCCTGAATTAAATAGGGATGGGTTTACGGTGAAAAGCCCGCTTCATCGCGGTGTACGTTTTTAAAAAGTGTCGGATTACTCTGCCAAGCTTGTCAAGCGGGCCTCGATAGAGCACAATAGAGGGTTTTACCGGCTCGATTTCGACCGTCTTGTGCAGGTTTTTTTGCGTGACGTACCCGGTTTGCGCGGCCTGATCCGCCTACCGGGCAAATCCGCCTTGCCAGCGTGCTGTTTCCCGTCGTTTTCCTCGTCGTCGTCCCCCTGCCAAAAGCCGCGAGACCGAACGGCAGCCCGGTTTCCAGCGCAGTGCGCCCGCACGGTCAATCTCCAGTTTTGAACGACAATGGCACTAATCGTACATAAATACGGCGGCACCTCGATGGGCTCGGTCGAGCGCATCAAGAACGTCGCGAAACGCGTTGCGAAATGGCATCAGGCCGGTCACCAGCTGGTGGTCGTGCCTTCGGCGATGTCTGGCGAAACGAACCGCCTGCTGGGTCTCGCGAAGGAAATCGCGAGACAGCCCGAACTGCGCGAACTCGACATGGTTGCCTCGACGGGCGAGCAGGTCAGCGTCGGCCTGCTGGCAATCGCGCTGCAGGAAATCGGCGTTCCGGCCGTCAGCTACGTTGGCTGGCAAGTGCCCATCAAGACCGACAGCGCATTCACCAAGGCACGCATCCATTCGATCGACGATGCGCGCGTCAAAAAGGATCGCGCGGAAGGCAAGGTGGTGGTGATCACCGGCTTCCAGGGCGTCGATCCAGAAGGCAACATCACCACGCTGGGCCGCGGCGGCTCGGACACCTCGGCGGTCGCGGTCGCGGCGGCGCTGGGTGCCGAGGAGTGCCTGATCTATACCGACGTCGATGGAGTGTACACGACCGATCCGCGTGTGGTCGACGGCGCGCGCCGGCTCGACCGCGTGACCTTCGAGGAGATGCTGGAAATGGCCAGCCTCGGCTCGAAGGTGCTGCAGATCCGTTCGGTCGAATTCGCCGGCAAGTACCGCGTGAAGACGCGCGTGCTGTCGAGCCTGACCGATCCCCTGATTGCGCTCGACGAAGAGATGAAGGCGGGCACCCTGATTACTTTTGAAGAAGACGAGACCATGGAAAAGGCAGTCATTTCCGGCATCGCATTTCAGCGCGACGAAGCCCGCATCGTGGTGATGGGTGTGCCCGACAGGCCGGGTATCGCCTACCAGATTCTCGGCCCAGTGGCCGACGCGAGCATCGACGTCGACATGATCATCCAGAACCAGAGCGTGGCCGGCAAGACCGACTTCACGTTCACGGTCGGCCGCGGTGACTACCAGAAGGCGATAGGTATCCTGACCAACCAGGTCAAGGGCCATGTCAACGCCGAGCAGGTGCTGGGTGACCCGAAGGTCTCGAAGGTCTCGGTGGTGGGCGTGGGCATGCGCTCGCACGTGGGCGTGGCGAGTACGGCGTTCCGCACGCTGTCGGAAGAGGGCATCAACATCCAGATGATCTCAACCTCCGAAATCAAGATCTCGGTGCTGATCGACGAGAAGTACATGGAACTGGCCGTGCGCGCGCTGCACAAGGCGTTCGAGCTGGACCAGGCCTGAGTTCGCGGCTGTTTCGTGGATTCAAGCGCACGGCCGGCCCGGGCTGCGCGGCTCCTTGGAAGCGGGTTGTCGTTTCGGCGAAAAAAAGCGTGCCGAAATATTTGACCTGGTCCCAATTAGCAGATACAGTGGTTTTTTAGTCGCTACATGCCTAATCCCTACTCTGCCTGACCCTGGCGCAAGCGAAAAGTTTGGGAGACGTGGCCGAGAGGTCGAAGGCACTCCCCTGCTAAGGGAGCATCTGGGCCAAAACCTGGATCGAGGGTTCGAATCCCTCCGTCTCCGCCAATAGGAGGTGACAAGGTTTCGCAATTTCCCGGACTTGCTGGGCTTAATGAGATGGTCACCCCCACCCTACATGCGGGTAACGCGGTAGGGTGTTTTCTTTTTGGAGGACCATCATGCAGAACGTAACGCTGGTTGGCATTGATCTGGGCAAGCACTCGTTTCACCT
>JAYFRX010000048.1:0-11658 GCA_040946945.1 Burkholderia sp.
GGTCGTCAGCGGCAATTTCGTCTTCTCGAATATCGTTCCGACGATCGACGAGCATTGGTACCGGCAGGACTGGCTCAGGCATTCCCATAGTCGCCGGCCGTTGTAGGCGCTGGCGTAGCGCGTGCCCCTGCATCGAAGGGCACACCCAGCCATCGGGCCAGCGAGACCCGACCAGGGCGGCCTCCGCATTGCGCTTCGTTGCCGTACTGCTCCTGAAATTCTTTCATCGACAGACCGGCCTAAAACTGGAGTCTGTTGATGGGCATGGCGCACGCTCCGTAAGCATCTGGCGAACGATACTTGATTTCACGACTGCTTCGGGGTCAAGTAACTAATCAGGTTCTCTTTTATTATGCCTCTATTGAATGTCGAGTAGGTGCTACATTGCCCGATGTGCAGGGAAACGAAGCGGCGTCATGCATAGCCAACTGTTTGAATCGGCCTTGGGTATCAGCGATACGTGGTTTGTGAATGGCGTCGACTTCGATGCAACTGCCAAGCGATTCACGATCAACATCGATTTCGTTGCCGGCAGCCACTTCCCGCATCCGAAGATGCGTTGGCGATCATCGTGTGCACGGCACCGTCGTCAAGCGGCTATCAGCACCTGAACGTCTTCCGGCACACTGCTCCCTCCGAAGTACGCACACCTCGCGTCAAGCTGCCTGATGGCCGCATGGCGCTCGTCGAACCCGATTGGGCTGGCAAGTCAAAGGCTTTACGCTGCTGCTCGAGGCGATGGCGCTGATGCTCGCCCAGCAGATGTCTTTCGCAGCGGTAGCACGCACGGTCGGCAAGTCCTGGCACCGGGTGCACGCCACTTGCAAGCGCTACGTCGAACTCGCACTTGCCGACATCGATCTGTCCGACATGACGAGCGTTGCCGTCGACCAGACGTCCTACAAACTCGTCCACCACTCGCTGACGCGATCGCGCGCAAGCTCGTGTTCGTGACTGAAGGCAAAAATGCCGCCACGATCGAAGAGTTCGCCGAGAATCTGCGCGAACATGGCGGGGGGCTTGAGCAGATCACGTCAGTCAGCATCAACATGTCGCCCGCGTTCATCGAGGGCGTCGAAACGCGACTGCCCGAATGCCCGCATCACCTTCGACAAGTTCAAGGTCGTCGCCCATGCGTCGAAAGCCGTAGACCAAATGCGAGGAATCGAGCAGCGAACCGGTCCAAACCTCGGGTCTTCGCGGAATCGTGTAGGTAATTAGTAGGTAAAAATGAGCCATGTTTCAGGTCTTGGGCAGCATGCACGTGAGGATCTTCAGGCGTAGATACTCTTCGCCACGCAGTCCATACGCTCGTCGCTGGATAACGCGGATCTTGTTGTTGAGTCCTTCAACGAAGCCGAGCGGCACCTGGCTCTCAGGTTTGTAATGAGTAGCGATTCCGTCCCAATGACGCTCGATCATTTCCGCGAATTTCTCGCACGCCTTAAGGCGCTGCTACTTCAAATTCGCCTTCCAGTTGTCGAAGAAACGACCTGCCCAACCTTCGCGTTCGTAGTCTCACCACTGCCCGAAGGACTCCTTCAAGAGGTAGGGGCAGGCAGAGTATTGAGTCGATGATTATTGGCGGCAAGCAGCGTCTTCAGCGACTGCTTGTCGTCCGAACTCAGGTTCTCACGATGCCACAAGTCTGGTCAGGCCGTGGACAACAACGACCGCCGCCGCCGTGGTGGCCAAGCGAGAATATCGACCCGTTTCTTCTCGCGGCTGATGTTCGGGCTGCGGCTCAAGCTGGTGGCGGACGGCTTCGATCTCGCGGTGCGCTTCGGCGTGCCGCGCGAATCGGCGATGCGCGCGCAAGCTGCTCGACACGCGCATTCTCACGGCCGCCTCACCCGACTACCTGGCGCGCCACGGCCGCCCGCTCAAGCCTCAGGAGCTCGGCGACGGCAGGCACGTCTGCATCGACTTCCGCGATCCCGAGAGCGGCTGGCCGTTTCCCTGGAAATTCCATCGCAAGCGCGAGCGCATCACCGTCGAGACGCAGGCGCGGCTGGTAGTCAACGATGTCGGCACCATGCTGAGCGCCTGCGCGGTCGGTTACGGCGTGGCCCAGGTGATGGCGCTCGGCTCCGAGGCGCTGCTGGCCGAGGACCGGCTGGTCGAGCTGTTTCCCGACTGGCACGACGAACGTTTCCCGCTGTACGCGCTGCGGCTGCTCCGGTTTTTCTAGACACAGATTTGGGGTAAAACGCATCCCAACTGGAGTCTGAGATGTTGAAGAAGGTAGACGTGCAGGAAGTTGCGCTGGCGGCGACGGAGGGCGCGCGTAGCGCGGCCGTAGACGCTGCCAGCGCTGCCGAATTCAAGCGCTGGTCCGTCGGGCGCAAACGCGCTGTCGTCCTGCGCTTGCTGCGCGGCGAATCGATTGACGCGGTGTCTCGCGAAGTTGGCGTCACGATCGCCGAGCTCGAACAATGGCGCGAACTCGCCCTGGCAGGCATCGAAGCCGGTCTGAAGTCGCGCCAGACTGATCCGTTGGAAGTCAAGCTCAAGGAAGCCGTGCATCGCGTCGGCGAACTGACCATGGAGGTCGAAATGCTGCGCATGGAGCGCGAGCGGCAGGAGCGCCGCCCTTTGAGCGCCAGGAGCTCGTCGACATGAGCCACACGATCTCCGCGACAGGCAAACCCTTCGGATTGCAATGGGTATGCCAGGTGCTCAACTTGCCGCGCTCCGCGATCTATGCCGAGCGCGCCAGGGCGCTCAACAAGGTCACCCCACTTGCCGCTGTCCGACGTGGCCCGAAGCCCAAGGTGCCCGATCACGAGCGGCTCGCAGCTGTTCGCGCCGATCTGACTCGCACGCCGTTCGTCGGCGAAGGGGGGCGCGCAAGGTCTGGGCACGCTTGCGCATTCAGGACGACATCCGCGTGTCCTGAGCCCGTGGGCAACCGCAGAAACCGCCCAATGCTCACAATGGTAGAATAACGACTGAGCGGCCTAACGAGATGTAGGGCACCGATGGCGCCAAGGTTCAAACCGTCGATGAGGGCCTGGTCTGGATCTTCGCTGCGGTTGATCATTGCGACGCGGCGTGTGTTAGCATCCACGTCACCAAAGTGGGCGACCGCTTTACCGCACTGGAGCCAATCAGCCAAAGGGGTGCGCGAGCAGTTCGGATCGATCGAAGCTGATGCCGGCCGCGGACTGTCGCTGCGAATGGATCACGACTCGCAGTACAGGTCAGACGATTTGCGCGCCCCGCTCAAGTTCTGGGGGATTACGCCGAGCTACGCCTTCGTCGCTGAGCCGCAGACCAACGGGCGTCGCCGAGCGTTTCAATCGGACCATGAAGGGGCAAGCCATCCACGGACGGCTGTTCAACAACGTTGAAGAGGTTCGTGCCGCCGCCGTCGCGTTCAAGGACCGATACAATCGCGAATGGCGTCTCGAAAAACTGGGCTTCAAGACACCCCTCGAAGCCCGTCAGGCAACGCTCTTGCCACTTGCCGCCTGATCGCAAAATCGTGTCTAAACAACCGGAGTCGCCGCAGGAGCTGAACCAGGTCAACGTGCGCGACAAAGCCGGCCTGGGCTTCGCGGTCGCGCTGCGTGCCTCCCTGCGCGAGGATCCGGACGTGAATGATAGTCGGCGAGATGCGCGACGCCGAAACCGCCGACGTGGCGCTGAAGGCCGCGCAGACCGGCCACCTGGTGCTGTCGACGCTGCATACCAACGACGCGTCGGGCGCGATCGCGCGCCTGCTCGACATCGGCGTGGCACCCTATCACATCGCGAAGGCTCTCAGGAGCGTCACAGCCCAGCGGCTGGTGCGCCGGCTCTGCGCCGCCTGCCGACGGCGGCCCTCGCGCGAACCGGTCTCGGTCCTGCTCGCCAGCGGCCTCGATCCGGCCCGGCTCACAGGTGGCTGGCACCCCTTCGTCGCGACCGGCTGCGAGGCCTGCCACGGCATCGGCTATCGCGGCCGGATCGGCGTGATGGTGTTCTCCGACTCGCTGCGCGAGGCCGCTCTGGCCCGCGTGTACGACGGCACTACCAGCCTCGACAAGGCCTGCGCGGTCGCCGAGGCCGGATGAGCCGGCCCTCCTCGCGGGAACGGCGCTTTCGCTGGTCCGACGCGACGCACGACGGAACGCAGAGGCGCGGCAGCCTGATCGCCGTCGACAGCGCCGCGATTCGCAGCCAGCTCAGGCGCACCGACATCACCGTGCTCGAGCTGGCCGACCACGGCCCGGCCGCCAGCGGGCAGTCGCGAGATCAGGCGCTTCGCGCAACAGCTCGGCGGCCTGCTGCGCGCCGGGCTGCCCCTCGCGCCCGCCCTCGACCTGCTTGCCGAGGCGGGCGGACGACACGATCTTGGGCGCATCGCCGCCGGGCTGGCGCGCGCGATCGGCACCGAATGCCAGTTATCGGAAGCCATGCGGCATTACCCGCGCCAGTCGGATCCGATGTTACGGCAGCTGATCGCGGTCGGCAAGTCCTCTAGCGGCCAGCTCGCGCCCCTGGCCGACGACCGCGAGCGTGGGGGCACAGCGCGCCCGGGTGCGCGGGGCGCTGGCCTATCCGCTCGCCGTGCTGGGCTTCGCGCTACTCGCTACTCATCAGAGTCACGATGCTGGCCTGGGTTGTGCCGACCTTCGCCCAGGTGTTCAAGGGTTTCGGCGCAACCCTACCTGCCCCGACACGCTTCGTGCTCGCCCTGCCCGACGCGCTCATGCGGTTCGAGTCGCCCACCGCGCTGGGCGCGCTCGCCGTTGGCGCGGGCGGCGCGCTGCTCGGCCGAGGCCCGCCACCCTCGCGCTGCGCCTGCCTCTCGGCGCCCCCCTTGCTGCGCATCCTCGCGCCCGCGCGCTGGAGCCGCACGCTCGGCACCTTGCTACGCGGCGAACGGCTCGCCGCCGCGATGTGCGCGGTCGGCTGCTTCCCGGCCGAGGTGGTCCAGCCGATTGCGGTCGCCGAGGAATCGGGCACGCTCGACGCGATGCTGGCCGACATTGCCTCGCTCTGTGAACGGAGGGTCGACGAGCAGATCGGCACCCTGACGAGCCTCTGTGAGCCGCTGGTGGTGATCGTGCTCCGCGCGCTGATGGGGGCCACCATGGTGGTCGCGATGTACCTGCTGGATGTACCTGCCAGAGCGTCCAGCTCGGCAACGTGGTGTAGCATCGCTCCCGGTTCCGACTCTCGCTCTCGCCAATCCCTGTTTTCCAGCTTTCCCGATGACTTCGTCCCTCGCCCTTGCCGATCCGTCGCTTGCGTTCGCCGCGCTGCCGGCCGCCGTCCGCTACGTGTTCGCGGCCGTGATCGGGCTGGTGATCGGTAGCTTTCTGAACGTGGTCGCGCATCGCGTGCCGATCATGATGCAGCGCGCCTGGCAGGCCGAACTCGCCGAAGCCACCGGCGGCGACCCGGTACCCGACGACGGGCTGCCGCCGCGCTACGACCTGTGGGTACCGCGCAGCGCCTGCCCTCACTGCGACCATGTGCTGCGCGCCTGTGAAAACGTGCCGGTGCTGAGCTACCTGGCGCTGCGCAGGCGCTGCGCCCAGTGCCACGCGCCAATCAGCCCGTGCTACCCGCTGGTCGAGCTGGTTTCCGGCCTGCTGGCGGTCGCCTCGCTGGCCGTGTTCGGCCCCGGCCCGGCCGCGCTGGCCGCCCTCGGCCTCTGCGCGATGCTGCTGGCCATGAGCCTGATCGACATCAAGACCGGCTACCTGCCCGACTCGATGACCCTGCCCCTGCTGTGGGCTGGGCTGCTCGTCAATCTGTGGGGCAATTTCGTTGACCTGCGCGATGCCGTGATCGGCGCGATCGCCGGCTACCTGTTCCTCTGGTGCGTGTTCTGGCTGTTCAAGTTGCTGCGCGGCATCGAGGGCATCGGCTACGGCGACCTCAAGCTGCTCGCCGCGCTCGGCGCCTGGATCGGCTGGGTCGCGCTGCCTCAGGTGCTGCTGATCGCATCCCTCAGCGGCGCGGCGGTCGGCCTGGTCGCGATGTGGCGCGGCCGCATGAGCTACGAGGCACCGCTGCCGTTCGGGCCGTTCCTCGCGCTGGGCGGCATCCTCACCTTGCTGCACGGCATGCCGTTCTACCTGACGATCAGAGGCTGACCAACATGTTCTCGGTGGGATTGACGGGCGGTATCGGTAGCGGCAAGACCACGGTCGCGAACCGCTTTAGCGCGCGCGGCGCGACCCTGGTCGATACCGATGCGATCGCGCACCAGGTCACCGCGCCCGGCGGCGCCGCGATGCCGGCGATCGCCGCGGCGTTCGGCCCGTCCTTCGTGGCCGCCGATGGCTCACTCGACCGGGCCCGGATGCGCGCGCTGGTGTTCGACGATGAGGCCGCGCGCACGCGGCTCGAAGCCATCACGCATCCGCTGATTCGCGCAGAAACCGAGCAGCAGGCCGCACAAGCGAGCGACCCATATGTGATCTTCGTGGTACCGCTGCTGGTCGAGTCGGGCAGTTGGCACAGCCGCGTCGATCGCGTGCTGGTGGTCGATTGCGAGGTGGAAACGCAGATCGCGCGCGTCATGCAGCGAAACTGCTTCGCACGCGAACAGGTCGAGGCGATCGTGGCGCGCCAGGCCACGCGCGAGGCCCGCCTGGCGGCGGCCGACGACGTGATCGTCAACGAGGCCGCTCCCGATGCGGTGCTCGATACCCGCATCGAGGCCCTGCACGCGCATTACCTGGCGCGGGCCGCATCGAAGTCCTGAAGGTTCGCGGGCCCGCGCGGGATCGAGCAAGAGCCACGCCCGCGCGAATTCCAGCGCAAGGGGGCGATTGCGACGCCTGAGCGTGGGCATTAGAATGTCCAGTAATTCCGGTCCTTTATCCCAACGCCCGAGGCGAGCGCGCTTGATCCTTTACGAGTATCCGTTCAACGAACGCATCCGCACCTTGCTGCGCCTCGAAGACCTGTTCGAGCGCCTGACGTTCTTTCTGTCGCAGGAAGATCCGAGGGAGCATCACGTGGCGCTAACGACGCTGTTCGAAATCGCGGAAGTCGCGGGCCGGGCGGACCTCAAGTCTGACCTGATGAAAGAACTGGAGCGCCAGCGGCAGACGCTCGCGCCGTTCCGCGGCAATCCCGGCATCGAGCAGAACACGCTCGAGGCAGTGCTCGGCGAAATCGAGCGGACCCTGGCCAATCTCGGCCAGATGCAGGGCAAGACCGGCCAGCACCTGCTCGACAACGAGTGGCTCGGCAGCATTCGCAGCCGCGCCGTGATCCCGGGCGGCACCTGCAAGTTCGACCTGCCCTCGTATTACGCCTGGCAGCAATGGCCTGCCGAGCAGCGGCGGCAGGACATCAGCAAGTGGGCGATGCCCCTGCTGCCGCTGCGCGACGCGGCCACGATCGTGCTGCGATTGGCACGCGAATCGGGCCAGGCCTCGAAGGTGATGGCGATGCAGGGCAGCTACCAGCAGATGCTGTCGGGGCGCACCTACCAGCTGATGCAGGTACGCGTGCCGCCGGAACTCCACGTGATCCCCGAAGCCAGCGCCAACAAGTACATGCTGTGGGTGCGCTTCACCGTCCAGGACGGCGATGTGCGGCCGCGCGCGGTCGATATCGACGTGCCGTTCCAGTTGACTCTCTGTAATCTCTGAAATTGTGACTCTCGCGGTCAAATGCCCGGCCTGTGGCAAATAAATCCGCTGGGTTCCGGAAAACGCCTTCCGCCCGTTCTGTTCGGCCCGCTGCAAGCAGATGGATCTAGGCGCCTGGGGGGCCGAGCGCTATCGGATCAGCGGCACCGACGAGCTATTGTCAAATCTGGTGTACGAGCGATCGGCGGCATGATCAAGCGACCAGCGGTTGCTGAGCCGGTGTGCTATCGATTACCGGGGTTCCGTCCTTGAAGGGAATGCCCTTCAAAAGCTGTCCTGATTAGTTACTTGACTCCGAAGCAGGCATGAAACGAAGTATCGTTTGCCAGATGCTTACGGAGCGTGCGCCATGCCCATGAACAGAATCCAGTTTCAGGCCGGTCTGTCGATGAACGAATTTCAGGGGCAGTACGGCAACAAAGCGCAATGCGAGGCCACGCTGGTCGAGTCTCGCTGGCCCGATGGCTGGGTGTGCCCTCGATGCAAGGGCACGCGCTACGCCAGCGCCTACAACGGCCGGCGACTGTGGGAATGCCTGAGCCAGTCCTGCCGCTACCAATGCTCGTCGATCGTCGGAACGATATTCGAGAAGACGAAATTGCCGCTGACAACCTGGTTTCTGGCGAGCTACCTGGTGACGCAGAGCAAGAACGCCATCAGCGAACTGGAGCTCAAACGCCAGTTGGGCGTGAGCTACAAGACGGTCTGGCTCATCAAGCACAAGTTGCTGGAGACCATGTGGCTGCGCGAAGAGCGACGCCGGCTCGACGAACGGGTCGAGGTCGACGACGCGTATCTGGGCGGGGAACGCTCCGGCGGTAAGGCTGTGGGCGTGGCGCGCCCGGCAAGACGCCGTTTGTAGCGGCCGTGCAGACCTCTGACGATGGCCGCCCTCTGTTCATGCGGCTCTCGCCCGTGCCGGGCTTTACCACAAAGCGGCCCTTGAGGTCTGGGCGGGCAGCAGCCTGATGCCCACCGCGTGCGTCGTTTCCGATGGCCTGTGGTGTTTCGACGGCGTGACGCAAAAGGCTGCCAGTCATGAGCGCCATGTCACGGGCGGTGGCCGTCAGGCCGCGCCGCGCCCCGAGTTCGGCTGGGTCAACACGATGCTCGGCAACCTGAAAACGGCCCTCAAGGGCACGTACCACGCTATCGATCGCGCCAAAAAATATGCCCATCGCTATCTCGCTGAATTCGCCTACCGTTTCGATTTGCCCGCGATGGCACCGCGCCTGCTTCGGGCCACCGTTACGACAAAACCTCATCTGCGCCGTGTGTTGATAGTCTCGGAGTCAAGTAACTAATCAGTTACGGACTTGACTCCTGATGGCGCAGGCCGCCGACAATGCCGGCGTCGACCCGCGTGTCCTGAGCTTCAAGCGCGCCCTGCAACTGTGGACCGAGTGGGTGACGCGCGGTCTGAGCGCCACCACTCATTCGAGTCGTTTGTTTGCGCTGATCGCTCAATCCAAGGTCGAGCATCGGTCTGGTTGCATCGAGCCACGAATGCGAAAGCGACGACCCAAACTTTACCCATGGCTCAAAACTTCCCGCGCCGCAGCACGCCGACACGTTGAGCTACATGTTCATCGGCAGCGGCCAAAGTAAGTGCCATTCGAACATAGTCCCTGCCAGCCGCCACGATCATCTGGGCGATCCCGCGCTGCGCGACCATCGCATCGGATCGTCACGATCGCCACCAACAGCTCCCGAGTGCCTCTAGTAGCAACGGAATCGCAGTGATCTCTTTGCTCTTCCCGTCCATTGCGATCTGTCCCAGGCTCAAGCCTTTATCAGAACGCCACGCCGAGACCAGATGCAGCGTATGCCCGCTACGGCCCGCGTTGCCGCGCACCGTCTTGCCCTCAATCGCGAGGTGCAGGCCCGCGAGGCTTGGCCACAGGTACCCCCCACCCATTCGATGAAACAGCGCTCGAAGGCAACCGGGCTCAATCCGCTGAACACCCGCCTGAACGTGCCTTCGCATGGAATTCCGTTCGCGTAAGCCAGATGCTTGCGCAGCCACCCCAGTTAGGTTCGCCCCCACAGCGCCATCGTCTCCCAGTCTTCCACTCCGCACCGGACGGCGCACAGCGCCTCAGCACAATCTCGTCCAGCCGGTAACGGCACCGCGGCTCCCGCAACTCGACGAACGCACCCATGATCGAAGGCATCTCTCGTTTCGCCAAAAATCGAGAGTAGGAACCCCAGCACGCCGATGTTTACAACCACTAACTTCCGCCCGCTCACTCTTGCCACACCGATCTCTTTATGCGGAAGCCCTGTTGCCGGGCCATTCCCAGATGCGCGGAACGCTCAGGTCGATTACAGTGCTAGGCTATCATGGCACGGCGGCGGGAACGTTCCCGCAGCGGTCCTAAGAACACCAGGAGTCGACCACATGAGCACCGGCAGCACCCCGACTTTCCCGATCGAACGCCACCCGAATCCCACCTCCGCCGAAAAGCGCACCGAACTGCTCGCCAATCCCGGTTTCGGCAAGATTTTCACGGACTACATGGTGACGATCCACTACACGGAAGGCCAGGGTTGGCACGACGCGCGCATCGAGCCGCGCAAGGCGCTCGAAGTCGATCCGGCCATGCTCGTGCTGCACTACGCGCAGGAAATCTTCGAGGGCATGAAAGCCTATCCGCTGCCGGACGGCAAGATCGCCCTGTTCCGCCCCGAGCAGAACGCCAAGCGCTTCCGCAATTCGGCCCGGCACCTGGCGATGGCCGAGCTGCCCGAGGAACTGTTCGTCAACGCGGTGCGCGAGCTGGTGCGTCTGGAGCGCGACTGGATTCCGTCGGCCGAGGGCAGCGCGCTGTACCTGCGTCCGTTCATGATCGCTAACGAGGTAGTGCTGGGCGTCAAGCCCTCGGCGCAATACCTGTTTTGTGTGGTAGCTACGCCGGTGGGCACCTACTTCAAGGGCGCCGCATCGAAGGGCGTAACGCTGTGGGTGTCGGATACCTACACGCGCGCGGCACCCGGCGGCACAGGCGACGCGAAGTGCGGCGGCAACTACGCCGCGAGCCTCGCCGCGCAGGCCGAGGCCACTCGCGAGGGCTGCGACCAAGTGGTGTTCCTCGACGCGGTCGAGCGCAAGTGGATCGAGGAGCTTGGCGGCATGAACGTGTTCTTCGTGTTCGAGGACGGCGCGCTGCAGACCCCGCCCCTGACCGGCACAATCTTGCCCGGAATCACGCGAGTCTCGCTGATCGAGCTGGCACGCGATCTCGGCTACACGGTGCACGAGGAGCCGTACTCAATCGAACAATGGGAGGCCGATGCGAAGAGCGGCAAGCTGGTCGAGGCGTTCGCCTGCGGCACGGCGGCCGTGGTGGCCTCGATTGGGCACGTGAAGGGCCGCAAGCACAACTTGACGATCGGCGACGGCAATGCCGGCCCGGTGACCAAGCGCCTGAAGCAGAGTCTGGTCGAGATTCAGACCGGTCGCGAAGCGGATCAGCACGGCTGGGTGGATATTATCGGCTGATGCCATGCCAGGGCCGGCGGCATTCGCCGGCTCCCGTCCCAATCGACTATCGTTCCGTTGCGCGACGATCACGCGAACTCCGCAACCCCGCGTGGCGTTGTCGCATAAATTGAGCGTAGGGGCGAAGTGACCGCCATGTTTCGATCTCAGGCGATACGGACGGACTGCGAGCGAGCGCCACCCTGCGGTTGAGCCCCCCCCGCACGAATCGGCGCTTCGGTCGACTAGGAGCCATCTCGCAAGCCCACAGGCACGGACCCGTGAGTATCTTGAGTTGGACATCAGGGTCTCTGCCAGCGAACGCCGGTGGTAGCGCCTCTCTTAGAGGCCAGTTCAAAAAGACTGCTCGGTACGCCTGAAGATGTTCCAGCAGACGAGGGCGCAGCCGAATTTCAAGCATGCTTCGTGAATGTCAGCTCGACGAGCGAAGCGTATGCGAAGACGACGGAAGTTGTGGAGCCACGAGTGAGTCCGTTCAACGACCCAACGGAATTTGCCCAGACCACTGCCATGTTCAGTGCGGCGCCTTGCGATCACCGGTTTGATGCCGCG
>JAYFRX010000049.1:0-11581 GCA_040946945.1 Burkholderia sp.
CCGGGTTTCTTGGTAGGCTTCATCTCGGCGGTTCTCCTGTTCTGGAGCTTGGTCTTGGAAACCCGATTCTCTCGGATTCCTGCGGGAACCGCCGCCTTCAACCTTCAACTATTTTGGGGACACCGCCCCGGTCTGTCGATGAAAGAATTTCAGGAGCAGTACGGCAACGAAGCGCAACGCGAGGCCGCGCTGGTCGAGTCTCGCTGGCCCGATGGCTGGGTGTGCCCTCGATGCAAGGGCACGCGCTACGCCAGCGCCTACAACGGCCGGCGACTGTGGGAATGCCTGAGCCAGGCCTGCCGGTACCAATGCTCGTCGATCGTCGGAACGATATTCGAGAAGACGAAATTGCCGCTGACGACCTGGTTTCTGGCGATCTACCTGGTGACGCAGAGCAAGAACGCCATCAGCGGACTGGAGCTCAAACGCCAGCTGGGCGTGAGCTACAAGACGGTCTGGCTCATCAAGCACAAGTTGCTGGAGACCATGTGGCTGCGCGAAGAGCGACGCCGGCTCGACGAACGGGTCGAGGTCGACGACGCGTATCTGGGCGGGGAACGCTCCGGCGGTAAGGCTGGGCGTGGCGCGCCCGGCAAGACGCCGTTTGTAGCGGCCGTGCAGACCTCTGACGATGGCCGCCCTCTGTTCATGCGGCTCTCGCCCGTGCCGGGCTTTGCCAAAGCGGCCCTTGAGGTCTGGGCGGCCAGCAGCCTGATGCCCACCGCGTGCGTCGTTTCCGATGGCCTGTGGTGTTTCGACGGCGTGACGCAAAAGGCTGCTAGTCATGAGCGCCATGTCACGGGCGGTAGCCATCAGGCCGCGCAGCGCCCCAAGTTCCGCTGTGTCAACACGATGCTCGGCAACCTGAAAACGGCCCTCAAGGGCACGTACCACGCTATCGATCACGCCAAATATGCCCATCGCTATCTCACTGAATTCGCCTACCGTTTTGATTTGCCCGCGATGGTGTCGCGCCTGCTTCGAGCCGCCGTTACGACAAAACCTCATCCTCGCCTTGTATTGAGGGTATCGGAGTCAAGTAACTAATCAGGAATCCGTAAGAGCGGGTTTATCGATCGCTTACAGCCGAGCTGAGCCGCCAGCGCGCTTTCGCGATAGTGGCGTGCAGCCTTCTCCTGGTCGCCGACATGCTCGGACAGGCTGGCCAGGGCGCGATGTGCGTGGACCTTCAGCGCCTCGCTGTCGGACAGCTTCAATGCCGATTCCAGGAAAGACTGCGCCTTGCCCCACAGCTGCTGCTTCTGGCAGAGCCAGCCCAGGGCCACCAGCAATTCGGCGTCGTCGGGATGATCGCGCTTCCAGCCCTCGGCCTTCTGGATCAGCGGCAGCGCATCGCTGCCGGCCGTGTCGGGATAGCGGCGCAGCAGGCGCGCATCCCAGTTATGGGCCAGCGTATCCTCGACGATACGGCGCGCCTCGGGCTGGCGCTCCAACGCCACTAACAGCTCGGCGGCCAGGTCGGCCAGCCGCGGCGACTGCCGCTCGGCGGCCGACAGCGACTGCCACACTTCCAGTAGCGCCTTGGCGTCGTGGCGAGGGTCGCGCAGCAGGTGCTCGGCGGCCTGCTGGCGCATCTGCACCGCGGCGGCCGGATGTAGCGCCTCGCGCTTCTCCAGCGCCTTGGCCAGCTTCAGCACCTCGGCCCAGTTCTTGAGCTGCTGCTGCGCGCGCAGCGCGACCTGCTGGGCATGGATGCGCTTGCCGCCCGAAGCCCGCATCTCGGCCAGCGCGGCCAGCGCGCCCTCGGCGTCGCGCGCCTCGGCGCGCATGTCGGCGGTGGCCAGCAGGCGCGCTTCCTGCCATTCGTTGGCATCGACGCGGGCCAGCCATTCGTCGCGGCGCGCGTACTCGTGCATGCGATGCGCGGCAACCGCGCCCACCAGGCCCGCCGCGCTCTGGTTGTCATCGACCGACAGCGCGTCGCGCGCAGCCTTCTCGGCGCGCGAGAAACGGCCCGCGTAGAGATTGGCGATCGCGTCGCGCAGCGAGGCATGCGCCTTCTCGTGGCGCATCCGCTTGCGATAGGCAGCCACCCGCTGCGGCATGCGCCAGATGTTGCGCACGATGCGCAGCAGCGCGTAGATCACCACGAACAGCACGACGATCGAGACGATGAACAGGTTCAGCGATACGTCGACGCGATACGGCGGATAAACGATAAGCACCTGTCCGCCGCCGAAGCGGCCGACCGTCGCGAGCGCCACGGCGATCGCAAACAGCACGGCCAGCCACAGGATTCCTCGCAGCGTCATCGTCAACCCCGGCTCTTGAAGAGTTGGATGGCGTTGAGGCTGGTGTTCAGGTTCGGCACCGTGACCGACAGCGACGCGACATCGACCTGCTTCAACAGATCCTTGACGGTCCGGGTGTCCTTCGACGAGGCGTCGAAGTAATGCGCGAGCGCCGCCTGCGCCGCGTGCAGGTCCGATTTCATCGCTGAATCGTTGCGTGCGAACAGCGACAGGCGCGCCGTCAGCAGACGCAGCTTGACGTTCTCGCACACGAAGTAGCCCTGCTCGGGCGAGGTCAACATCGCATCGGCGTTGTCGATGCGGCGCACCTGCACCAGACTGGTCAGCTGCGCGCCGATGCCAGCGTTCACCTCACGCCACCAGACCTTCCAGCGTGGCTGGCCGGTCGCGGCCGCCTCGCTGGCAATATCGCCCGGGTGGGCGGCGCGCGGCGGCGCTTGTCCGATCGACGCCTCGCCCGCCAGCGGCAGCAGGTCGATCCGGCCGATCGCATCGTCGAGCTTGATGGCCAGGCCGGTGAGATCCACCGAGGGCACGCCCTTGAGCTTGTCAATGTCCTGCGCGATGGCCTTGCGCACCGCGAGCGCCTGCGCACCCTGCGAGGTTGCCAGCTGCTGGTCCGCGTTCTGCAGGGCGAGCAGGGCCAGCGGGACATTGCCCGTCAGCTGCAATTGCTGGCTCGCGCCGGAGAGGGTCTGCTCGACCTGGTCGAGCAGCCAGGCGTCGCGGTTGCGCGACAGATCCTGGTATTGCTGCTGCAGCGCCTGCTGTTGGGCCTGCGAGTCGGACAGCTTGCCGGCGAGCTGCGAGAGCTGGCCGTCGACTTGATGCGCGTTCGCCAGCGCCTGGTTGGACTTGTTGCGGATCTCGGCGGTGGCGGCGTCGAGCACCTTCTGCCGCTGCACCGCGAGCTGGTCTAGCTTCTCGATCTTGCGGTTCAGCACGAAGCCGCCCGCGCCGGCGGCGCAGGCCAGCACCACCACCACGCACCACAGCCACACGCCGGCGGCACCGCCCGAGCGGCACGGCTGCTGCGCCTCGAAGGGCGTGAAGGGAGCATTGGACGGCATCGCGGGCTGCGGCGGCGCGGCGGCGGACCCCTGTGAGGAAGCTTTGCTGGAAGCGTTGGTGTTGGTATCTGTCATGCGAGAGGGCACCGATGCGGCTTGCGCCGCGTGAGCGGCCGAGCCGGCCAACGTTCGGAAGGCGTGGACGATGCGTTGGTCGCCCGTGCCGGACTGCGTAATGGTATCAAAACCCATTGCCCGTGCCGTATCCGCGATACGCGGGTGGGGCGCGACCAGCGGTGCGTGCCTGAGCGCGTCGCGCTCGGCACCGGTCAGGTGCTCGTCGACGAGCTCGCGCAGGTTGCGCAAGACTTCCGAACTGGTCACCAGCCAAGCATGCGGCTCGCCCGCCAGCAGCGCGCGCACGCGCTCCCAGGTGCCGATCGAGAGCTCCGGCACGATGCGGCGGTAGGCGGTCACCAGATCGACCTCGGCACCGGCCTCCCGCAGCCGGTTCGAGAGCCAGTCGCGACCGCCCTCGCCGCGCACGATCAGCACGCTCTTGCCGGCCAGCAGGCCATTGGCGGCTGGCGCTGCGGGAGAATCGTGCGAATCGGAGGTCAGGTTCGCGGAGGGCTGGGCTTCGACACCGGTTTCACCGGCAGCAGAAGCGGCCTTCGCGCCGCCGCTGCCGCACTCGTCGCCGCCATGGCGGCCGTGGTCGTCGGTGGCGACGCCCGCGCCGGCCCCCGACGAAGCGCGCGGCGCGACGGGAACGAACGCCCGTTCGATCTGCGCGTAGAGGCTTTCCGAGTCGTAGCGCGGCTCGTCGCCACCGCTTGCCTCGTCCGAGGTGCCGGGCGCGATCACGCGATGCGCCGGCGCGGTGATGCCGTGGCGCGCCAGCGCGGCCACGCTGCCGGGGCCGACCACGCCGATCGGCAGCGAATGCGGCCAGATCCCGTTGAAACGCGCCAGCGCCCGATCGATCGCGTTGGGCGAGACAAACACCACCAGCGCATAGGCATCGAGCCGCGCGCAGGCGGCGTCGAGCGGCGCGGGATCCGCCACCGGCGCGATGTCGATGAGCGGGAAGTCGAAGGCTTCGATGCCGGCCGCCGCGAGCTGCGCGGCGAGCGCCGCCGATTTCCCCTCGGGCTTCGTCAGCACTGCCGTGAACGCGTGAGCCTGGGCCATCAGGTCTTGTCTCCGAGCAGCGACCCGATGATCTCAAAGGCGCCCTGCCGCTCGAGTTCGTCTGACACCTGTTTGCCGAGCGCGAGCGCCTCGTCGAGGGTGGTCACGGCCACGTCTTGGTGCACCGTCAGTACGCGCGTGCCGCTGGTGTTCGACACGCGCCCCGTTAGTTCGAGCCGCTCGCCGTGCCAGACCGCGTGCGCGGCCAGCGGCACCGAGCAGCTGCCGCCCAGCGCGCGCGACACCATCCGCTCGGCCTCGACGGCCAGCGCGGTGGCGCGGTCGTGCAGCGGCGCGAGCCAGCGCGCCGCGTCCTCGCGCGAGGACTCGATCTCGATGCCGAGCGCGCCCTGGCCCGCGGCGGGCGGGCTGGTCTCGACGTCGATCAGCGTGCGGATCCGCTCGCCGAACCCAAGCCGCCTGAGCCCGGCAGCGGCCAGGATGATCGCGGCGTAGTCGCCGCGATCGAGCTTGGCCAGGCGCGTATCGAGATTGCCGCACAGCGGGCACACGTCGAAGTCCAGATAGTGGGCGTGCAACATCGCCTCGCGGCGCAGGCTCGAGGTGCCGACGATCGCGCCGGTGGGCAGTTCGTCGAGCGAGGCGTAATCATTGGAGACGAAGGCGTCGCGCGGGTCCTCGCGGCTCATCACGGTGCTCAACGCGAAGCCCTCGGGCAGCGACATCGGCACGTCCTTGAGCGAGTGCACGGCCAGGTCGGCACGGCCGTCGGACAGCGCATTCTCCAGTTCCTTCACGAATAGACCCTTGCCGCCGACCTTTGACAAGGTTCGGTCGAGAATCTGATCGCCGCGCGTCGTCATCCCGAGGATTTTCACGTCGCAAGCTGGATATAATTTGCGCAGCGCATCACGCACATGTTCAGCCTGCCACATCGCCAGGCGGCTTTCCCGCGAAGCAATGGTGAGCGTCGCCGGAGCGTCCGGCGTAAGAGTCTCGGAATTCATTGCAGCGGCATCGAAGAACGGGAATCATGACCCGACAATGGTAGCACGCCCGCCCGTTCCCTTTTCCCGGACGGCGCGCGAGCGAGGCCGCCCGCCGGCGGCCGGCGTGGTGCGCGGCGGTCCGCCGCCGCTGTTTCCTGTATCGCAGTCAGTGCCCAAAGTCTCCCGTTCACTCGTGCTTCCCAAGGAAACCCATCGTGAAGTCCTCCGGATCGGCGCGCGCCGCGCGCCGCAATACTGCCTCGTCCAACGTCACCGCGCCGGTGCCTGCGCAAGCGCGCGGCAAGCAGGCCACCAGCCCGGCCGGCCCAGGTACGACGAAACCGGCCCGCAAGATTGCCACCAAGCCGGAAATCAAACAGGGAAAAGCCGCGACCACGAAGCCGGCCTCCCCGGCCACCTCGACTGCTCCCGCCAAGCGCGCCGCCGCGCCGAAAACGAACGGCCGTACGCGCGAGGACAAGGACCAGCCGCTGTTCGAGGACATCCGCTACCTGGGACGCCTGCTCGGCGACGTGGTGCGCGAGCAGGAAGGCGATGCCGTGTTCCAGTTGGTCGAGACAATCCGCCAGCACGCTGTAAAATTCCGCCGCGAGGACGACCGCGAGGCCGCGCAGACGCTCGACCGCATGCTGCGCAAACTCACGCCTGAGCAAACCGTCAGCGTGGTGCGCGCCTTCAGCTACTTCTCGCACCTGGCCAATATCGCCGAGGACCGCCATCACAACCGCCGCCGCCGCATCCACGCGCTAGCCGGCTCGACGCCGCAGGCCGGCACGGTTGGCTTCGCGCTGCAGACGCTGAAGAACGCCGGTGACGCCTCGGCCGAGGTGATCCGCCGCTTCTTCGACGATGCCCTGATCGTGCCGGTGCTGACCGCCCACCCGACCGAGGTGCAGCGCAAGAGCATCCTCGACGCCCAACACGACATCGCCCGCCTGCTCGCCGAGCGCGACCAGCAGCTGACCACGTGCGAGCGCTCGCACAACGAGTCGCTGCTGCGCGCGCGCGTGACCTCGCTGTGGCAGACCCGCATGCTGCGCGACGCCCGCCTGACGGTCGGTGACGAGATCGACAATGCGCTGTCCTACTACCGCGCCACCTTCCTCAACGAGCTGCCGGGGCTTTACGCCGATATCGAGGAGGCGCTGGCCGAGCAAGGCCTGGAGGCCCGCGTGCCGGCTTTCTTCCAGATGGGCAGCTGGATCGGCGGCGACCGCGACGGCAACCCAAACGTGACGGCCGCCACCCTGGAAGAAGCGATCCATCGGCAAGGCACGGTGATCCTCGAGCACTACCTGGAGCAGGTCCATAAGCTCGGTGCCGAGCTGTCGATCTCGCACCTGCTGGTGGGTGCCAGCGACGAGGTCAAGGCGCTGGCCGCGGCCTCGCCCGACCAGTCGCCGCATCGCGTCGACGAGCCCTACCGGCGCGCCCTGATCGGCATCTACACGCGCATCGCCGCCAGCGCTCGGGTGCGCCTGGGCGAGGGCGTGGTGGCGGTACGCAGCGCTGGCCGCGGCGCGCCGCCGGTGCGCGCCGCGGCCTATCCCGATTCCGAGGCCTTCTCGCGCGACCTGCGCGTGCTGCAGGAATCGCTGGTCGCCCATCACGGCGCCTCGCTGACCACGCCGCGCCTGGCACCGCTGGTGCGCGCCGCCGAGGTGTTCGGCTTCCACCTGGCCAGCATCGACCTGCGCCAGAGCTCGGACATCCACGAGGCCGTGATCGCCGAGCTGTTTGCGCGCGCCGGCGTCGAGGCCGACTACGCGGCGCTCGCCGAAGCCGACAAGCTGGGCGTGGTGCTGGCAGCGCTGGCCGACCCGCGCCCGCTGCGCATCCCCTACCTCGACTACTCTGATCTCGCCAGGAGCGAACTCGGCGTGCTCGAGAAGGCCCGCGACGTGCGTGCCCAGTTCGGCCCGCGCGCGGTGCGCAACTACATCATCTCGCATACCGAAACGGTCTCAGACCTGGTCGAGGTGCTGCTGCTGCAGAAGGAAACCGGCCTGCTGGAAGGCACCTTCGGCGCGCATGGCCATGCGAAACACGGCCTGATGGTAATCCCGCTGTTCGAGACCATCGCCGACCTGCAAAACGCGCCCGAGATCATGCGTGACTACTTCGCGCTGCTCGGTATGCAGGCGCTGGTCGCCCACCAGGGCGGCGAGCAGGAAGTGATGCTCGGCTACTCGGACAGCAACAAGGACGGCGGCTTTCTGACCTCGAACTGGGAGCTGTATCGCGCCGAGCTGTCCCTGGTGGATCTGTTCAGCGCGCACGGCATCAAGCTGCGCCTGTTCCACGGCCGCGGCGGCACGGTCGGCCGCGGCGGCGGCCCGACCTACCAGGCAATCCTCTCGCAGCCGCCGGGCACCGTGAACGGCCAGATCCGCCTGACCGAGCAGGGCGAGGTGATCGCCAGCAAGTTCTCGAACCCCGAGATCGGCCGGCGCAACCTGGAGACGGTGGTGGCCGCTACGCTGGAGGCCTCGCTGCTGCCGCGCAACAACGCGCCCGCGCAACTGCCGGCCTTCGAGGCGACCATGCAGACGCTGTCGGACGCGGCGATGGGCGCCTATCGTGCGCTGGTCTATGAAACACCCGGCTTCAAGGACTACTTCTTCTCCTCGACGCCGGTCAGCGAGATCGCCGAGCTCAACATCGGCAGCCGTCCGGCCTCGCGCAGGCTGCAGGACCCGGAGAACCGCAAGATCGAGGACCTGCGCGCGATTCCCTGGGGCTTCTCGTGGGGCCAGTGCCGGCTGCTGCTGACCGGCTGGTACGGCTTCGGCAGCGCCTTCGCGGCCTATCTCGACGGCGCCGCCAACCCGGCCGAGCACGCCAAACGCCTGGCCCTGCTGCAGAAGATGAACCGTAGCTGGCCGTTCTTCTCGCACCTGCTGTCGAACATGGACATGGTGCTGGCCAAGACCGACCTGGCCGTAGCCTCGCGCTACGCCGAGCTGGTGGCCGACAAGAAGCTGCGCAAACATGTGTTCGCACGCATCGTCGCGGAATGGGAGCGCACCGCGGCCGCGTTGGCCAAGATCACCGGCCATGAGGCGCGGCTGGCGGCCAACCCGCTGCTGGCGCGTTCAATCAAGAACCGCTTCCCCTACCTCGATCCGCTCAACCACCTGCAGGTCGAGCTGATCAAGCGACACCGCGCGGGCGACACCAATGCGCGCGTGCGGCGCGGGATCCACATGACCATCAACGGCATCGCGGCGGGCTTGCGCAATACCGGCTGAAGCGGAAGGCTGGGCTCGACGGCCGGCGGCACCCTCGCGCTGCCGGTCATTACAGCTGTAACTGACAAGGCATGGACATCGGCAACGGTGTCGGCGCCTTGTTGTTTCAGGGACCGCCGTTAGCGCGAGCGAGCCCGACCGCCGATCCACACCGTGAGCGCCGCACGCGCCCCCGCCGTCCAGCGGTGCCGGCACGCCGTGCGGCGCGCACGATCCGCTACAATGGCGAACGCGCGGGTACCAGTACCGATCCGGGGCATGTCCAGGTCAGTGGCTACCCGCCACCATGGCGGCGCGCCTCGCGCTCGCCCCGTTCCGCCCCAGCATTCGTCTTCACCCGCCCATGAGCCCATCCCGCCCCGCTCCGCCCCCGCTCGACGCCACCCCGGCGCCGCGCGCTCGGCGATTTCATCCGCGCCCACCGCGAGCGCCTCACGCCCGAGGCGCTCGGCCTGCCGCCGGGCCCGCGCCGGCGCACACAGGGCCTGCGCCGCGAGGAAGTGGCCCAGCTCTGCGGCGTGAGCCTGACCTGGTGCATCTGGATCGAACAGGGCCGCCAGGCCTCGGCCGACGCGCTGGCGCGTATCGCCGTCGCGCGCTGCGCCTGTCGTGCGCCGAGCGCGCCTACCTGTTCGATCTGGCGGCCCAGAGCGACCCGGCCGAGCCGGAGCTGGCGACAGCCGGGGTGCCCGACACGCTGGTGGCCGCGCTCGCCTACGTGCTCGACCGCCAGTGGAACGCGCTGGCAGCCGCGCTGGTCGCGGACTGGCTGGACGGCGAACACGACCGCAACTTGCTGCGCTTCACCTTCTTGTCGCGGGCCGCGCGCGCTGATCGTCGACTGGGATACGCGCGCGCGGCGCCTGGTGGCCGAATTCCGCGCCAACTCGATCCGCCACTGAACGATGCGCCCACCCGCGGCCTGATCGATGCGCTGCTGGCCGGCAGCGAGGCCTTCGCGCACTACTGGGCCTCTCGCAGACCGTGGTCGAGCGCGAGGGCGGCGAACGCGCCTTCACGCATCCGCGCGACGCGCCACCTGGTCTACCAGCAGACCACGCTGAAGCTCGCGCACCGCGAGGACCTGAAGTTCGTGGTGCTGATCCCGGGCGCGCCGGCCGAGGCGGGCCAGTACGCCGCGATCGAGCCCAGCACTGACTCGACGCGCTGAACGTACGACGCCGTGCGCCGCCCGCGCTCCGTTCCGTCCCCGCCGCGTGCCGGGCCGGGCCGCCGTCGAATGCTAGAATCCGCGCTTGCTCTGCGGCTAGCGCCGTTCCACCCTCCTTACGAATCGCCATGACGTCCCAATTGAACAAAAAGGGCGAGGCCTGGTCGGCCCGCTTCTCGGAACCGATGTCGGAACTGGTCAAGCGCTACACCTCGTCGGTGTTCTGCGACAAGCGCCTAGCCTTGGTCGACATCGCCGGCTCGCGCGCGCACGCGAAGATGCTCGCCACCCAGAAGATCATCAGCGCCGACGACCTGGCTGCGATCGAGCGCGGCATGGGGCAGATCCAGGGCGAGATCGAGCGCGGCGCATTCGAGTGGCAGCTCGACCTCGAGGACGTCCACCTGAACATCGAGGCGCGCCTGACCGCGCTGATCGGCGACGCCGGCAAGCGCCTGCACACCGGCCGCTCGCGCAACGACCAGGTCGCCACCGACATCCGCCTGTGGCTGCGCGGCGAGATCGACCGCATCGGCGAGCTGCTGGTCGAGCTGCGCCGCGCCCTGCTGACGCTGGCCGAGCAGCACGCTGCCACCATCCTGCCGGGCTTCACCCACCTGCAGGTGGCGCAGCCGGTTACCTTCGGCCACCACCTGCTGGCCTACGTCGAGATGTTCACGCGCGACGCAGGCCGCATGCGCGACTGCCGCGCGCGCGTCAACCGCCTGCCGCTGGGCGCGGCCGCGCTGGCCGGCACCAGCTACCCGATCGACCGCCGCGCGGTGGCGGCCACGCTGGGCTTCGATGGGATCTGCACCAACTCGCTCGACGCCGTGTCCGATCGCGACTTCGCGATCGAATTCACGGCCGCCGCCGCGCTGGTGATGACACATATCTCGCGCTTCTCGGAAGAGCTGGTGCTGTGGATGAGCCCGCGCGTGGGCTTCATCGACATCGCCAACCGCTTCTGCACCGGCTCGTCGATCATGCCGCAGAAGAAGAACCCCGACGTGCCCGAGCTCGCGCGCGGGAAGACCGGCCGCGTCAACGGCCACCTGATGGCCCTGCTGACGCTGATGAAGGGCCAGCCGCTGGCCTACAACAAGGATAACCAGGAAGACAAGGAACCGCTGTTCGACACCGTCGACACGGTGACCGACACGCTGCGGATTTTCACCGTGATGCTGGCCAGCATCACGGTCAAGGCCGAGGCGATGCGCGCGGCCGCCCTGCAGGGCTTCTCGACCGCGACCGACCTGGCCGACTACCTGGTCAAGCGCGGCCTGCCGTTCCGCGACGCGCACGAAGCGGTCGCGCACGCGGTCAGAGTCTGCGACGATCGCGGCATCGATCTGGCCCACCTGACGCTCGAGGAAATGAAGCAGGAACTGCCGAACGTCGCCCAGCTGATCGGCGAGGACGTGTTCGACTACCTGACGCTGGAAGGCTCGGTGGCGAGCCGCAACCACTCGGGCGGCACCGCGCCCGAGCAGGTGCGTGCCGCGATCGCGGCGGCCCGCGCGGCGCTCGCCTAAGCCCGGCGCGCGGCACTCGCCCAAATGAAAACGGACGCCTCGGCGTCCATTTTTTCGTGGTGCGCCCAGCATGGGCGCAATCTTGGAGGTGTAAGTCCTCCCGTGAGTTGACCACAGCGAACGAAGCGAAGCGCAACTGCGTGAGGGTGACCGAGCGTGGGGAGGAAGCGTGGAGC
>JAYFRX010000050.1:0-11438 GCA_040946945.1 Burkholderia sp.
CGCTTGCACTCGACGTTGGGCTACGTCAGCCCGATGCAATTCGAGCGGGACTGGTACGCCGCCCAGAACCAACAGGTGGCATAATCTCCGCTCAGTTAATGGATCCGAAATTCGCGGGCAACGTCACACTTCCCCTTGCTGGGCGTGTAGAGGACTTTCACTTCCAAGTGAGTGCGCCCTGCCGGGCGCACGGAAAAAATTGAGAGTAAACCCCAGCATGCCAATGTTTACAACCACTCACTTACGCACGCTCACCCTTGCCACAACAACCTCTTCATGCGGCAGGCCCTGGCGGCCATTGTGCGTGTTCAGCCATCTCGTATTCGCTCAAACCATGAGCGCTGGCCATCCGGCCAGGATCGCCACGAGAGGGCCGCTTCGTCCTTCACGCCTCACCCCGCCGCCATTGCCAGCCGGCACTCCATGTATCATCTACGCTTAGGCTGGCGCGCGCATTCGCGAACCGCGCGGCAGAGCCACCCAGCCCCGTTTCGACAGGCAAACCTGGAACACCGTGAAACTTACGTTCACCAAGATGCAAGGTGCCGGCAACGACTTCGTCGTGCTCGACGGCACCGCCGGCGATCTCGGCCTCACGCCCGAGCGCGTGCGCGGGCTCGCCCACCGCCATTTCGGCATCGGCACCGACCAGCTGCTGCTGGTCGAGCGGCCGAGCCTCGACGGCGTCGATTTCAAGTACCGGATCTTCAATTGCGACGGGGGCGAGGTCGAGCATTGCGGCAACGGCGCGCGCTGCTTCGTGAAGTTCGTGCGCGACAAGGGCCTGACGGACAAGAGCACGGTGCGCGTGCAGGTTAAGCACGGCGTGATCACGTTGACCATGCAGGACAACGGCGAGGTGGTGGTCGACATGGGCTTGCCCGTGTTCGAGCCGGTCCTCGTGCCGTTCGATGCGGCCGGGCTCGAGGGTCGCCACGACGGCGCCGATACCGTCTACCCGCTCAAAGTCAACGGCGCGACGCGCTGGATCTCGGTGGTCTCGATGGGCAATCCGCACGCGGTACAGCTGGTCGACGACGCCGAGGCCTTCGCCGTGCTGGACGACGGCCCCGTGATCGAGCGCCACACGCGCTTCCCGCAGCGCGTCAACGCCGGTTTCCTGCAGATCGTCTCGCGCCGGGAGGTGAAGCTGCGCGTCTACGAGCGCGGCGCCGGCGAGACGCTCGCCTGTGGCACCGGCGCTTGCGCCGCGGTCGCGGCCGGGATCCGGCGCGGCCTGCTCGCTTCGCCGGTGGCCGTGCAGACCCACGGCGGCACCCTGACGATCCACTGGGACGGTGCGCGCGACGAAGCCGCGCCGCTCTACATGGCAGGCCCCGCCGTCACCGTGTTCGACGGCACCATCGAACTGGCTGACTGACTGCCATCGAACCCCAAGCGCACCGGAACCGTGACGCCTTATGAACGAACTCGAGGTCACCGACTACCTGCTGGCCAACTCCGAATTCTTCGCCCGGCACGCGGAGCTGCTCGCCACGGTTAAGCTCGCGAACCCGCATGGCAAGGTCGCGATCTCCCTGCAGGAAAGGCAGATGGAGATGCTGCGCGACAAGAACAAGTTGCTCGCGAGGCGGCTCGCCGAGATGCTGCGCTATGGCCACGAGAACGACGGCCTGTCGACGAAGTTCATCCATTGGATCTCGCGCATGATCGCTGAACGCGCCGCGCATGCGCTGCCGCGCGCGATCGCGAGCGGCCTGGCCGAGGTGTTCGACGTGCCGCAGACGGCGCTGCGGACCTGGGATGTCGCCGATACCTACGCTACGCGCAGGCCGAATTCGCGTGCAGCGTCGGCGAGGAAGTACGGCTGTTCGCCAACAGCCTGGCCACGCCCCATTATGGTGCGAACTCGGGCTTCGAGGCGGCGCAATGGCTGGCGCCGGTCGAGGCGCAGCCGGCCTCGGCACTGGCCGAGGGTGCCGAGGCTTCCGCGCCGCTCTCGGGCGCGGCCGAATCAATCGCGCTGATCGCGCTGCGCGCGCCCGAAGCCGGGGAAGGCACCGGCACCTTCAGCCTGCTGGTGCTCGGCTCGCCCGATCCCCGCCGCTTCCACGACAGCATGGGTACCGATTTCCTGACGCGCATCTGCATGCTGGCCGGCACCCCGCTCACGCGCCTGCTGCCGCACTGAACCTCCGCCCCATGACCGACGACCCGATCGCCACCTACCTGTCGTACCTGCAGCACGTCAGGCAGCTGTCGAAGCACACGCTGCGCGGCTACGCGCACGAACTCGACGCGCTGCTCGCGTTCGCCGACGGCCGCCCGCTGGCGAGCCTGAGTGCGGCCGACATACGGGGCGCGGTAGCGCGCGCATGCGGGCGGCCTGTCGGCGCGCTCGATCGCGCACCGCCTGTCGGCCTGGCGCGCTTTCTACCGCTGGTACGCGCTGCGCGTGGAGATGCCGGCCAACCCGGTGGTCACGGTGCGCGCGCCTAAGCGGGCGAAGACGCTGCCCAAGGCGCTATCGGTGGACGACGCCAACACGCTGATGGAGTCGCCTTTCCCGGATACGCCCGAGGGCCTGCGCGACCGCGCCATCCTGGAGCTGTTCTATTCCTCGGGCCTGCGCCTGACCGAGCTGGTCGGCCTCGACGTGCACTACACGCAGGCCGACGGCTACCGCTCGGCGAGCTGGCTAGATCGCGAGCAGGCCGAGGTCAGCGTGCTCGGCAAGGGCGGCAAGGAACGCAAGGTGCCGGTCGGGCGCAAGGCGCTCGAGGCGCTCGACGCCTGGCTCGCGGTACGCGCGAGCTGGGTGCGCGGCGATCTGTACCCGCTGTTCCTTTCGGTGCGCGGCAACCGCATGTCGCCCGGCGTGGTCCGCGAACACGTCAAGCGCGCGGCCCTGGTGGTCGGGATCCCGGCCAGCGTCCATCCGCACGTGCTGCGTCACTCGTTCGCCACCCACTTGCTGCAGTCGAGCGGCGACCTGCGCGCGGTGCAGGAGCTGCTCGGCCACGCCAGCATCTCGGCCACCCAGGTCTATGTCTCGCTCGACTTCCAGCATCTCGCGTGCATCTACGACAGCGCGCATCCGCGCGCGAAAAAGCCCGACTGACGCGCGCCGCGCCCTCTTGCGCCCCGCGTGCGGCCCGACTCAATATTGACATGCATACCGTTACGTTCAAGCCGTCGAAAGACAAATCCCTGCTGCACCGCCATCCCTGGGTCTATGCCAATGCGATCGAGCACGTCGACGGCAAGCCCGCCGCCGGTGCGACCGTGCTGGTGCGCTCGCACGACGGCCGCTTCCTGGCGAGCCGCGCGTTCAGACTGGAATCGCAGATCCGCGTACGCGTCTGGAGCTTCGACGAGGCCGAGCCGATCGACCACTCCTTCTTCAAGCGCCGTGTCCAGCGCGCGGTGACGCACGCCCACCGCCAGTCGATGGTGGGCGGTGCGGCTGGTGTTCGGCGAGGCCGACGGCCTGCCTGCCGAGCTGCCCATCGGCCAGCTGGTCTGCCAGTTCCTGGCGGCCGGTGTGGAAGCCTCTGGAAGGAGGCGATGTTGCGGCGCTGACGGTGGCCACCGGCTGCCCCAACGTCTACGAGCGCTCGGACGTGTCGATCCGCCAAAAGGAAGGCGTGGAGCAGCTGGCCGGCGACGCGGCGCCGCCGCTGATCGCGCGCGCGAACGGCGTGCGCTACCACGTCGATGTGCCCAACGGCCACAAGACCGGCTTTTACGTCGACCAGCGCGACAACCGCTCCCTGGTCGGCCAGCTCTCGCGACCGCGAGGTGCTGAACTGCTTCTGCTACATCGGTGGCTTCTCGCTGGCCGCGCTGGCTGGTGGTGCCCGCCGCGTTGTGTTGATCGACTCCCCGGGCGACGCGCTGGAACTCGCGCAATGCAACGTGGCCGCCAACGGCCTGGACCCGGCCCGCGCCAGCTGGCTCGACGCCGATGCGTTCAAGACGCTGCGGCACCTGGCCGACGAAGGCGAGCGCTTCGATCTGGTGGTGGCTCGACCCGCCCAAGTTCGCGCCGGCCCGCGAGCACGTCAATCGCGCCGCGCGCGCCTACAACTCAGCGGCTTCCGCCTGCTGCGCCTGAGCGGCCTGCTGTTCACCTATTCGTGCTCGGGCGCGATCGACATGGACTTGTTCCATAAGATCGTGGTCGGCGCGTCGACGCGCGGATCTTTAAGCGGCTCGGCGGGGGCGTCGACCACCCACCCGCTGCTGACAGCCTTCCCGGAAGGCGAATACCTGAAGGGCCTGCTATTGCAAATCGCCTGATCACCCCGATATTAAATAGGAGAAGAGCCGAACGCGACCCGCCCTGGCTGACGGCCGGCGCGCGGGCGCTTGACAACTATGTTGCAATAAACGATTCCGCGTGCGCACCGGCAGGCTGGCGCGGCACCCAGATTTCGGCAATTTTGACCCCGTTTCACGAACTAAGGCGATTGACATGGCCACCCCAGTCCCCATCCTCACCGGCTTCCTCGGCAGCGGCAAGACCACGCTGCTCAAGCGCATCCTGAACGAACAGCGCGGCATAAAGATCGCCGTGATCGAGAACGAGTTTGGCGAAGAGAATATCGACAACGAGATCCTCGTGCAGGACAGCAACGAGCAGATCATCCAGATGAGCAACGGCTGCATCTGCTGCACGATCCGCGGCGACCTGGCCAGCGCGCTGGAGGATCTGGCCGCGCGCAAGCGCGACGGCAAGCTCGACTTCGACCGCGTGGTGATCGAGACTACCGGCCTGGCGAACCCGGGCCCGGTGGCCTAGACCTTCTGCATCGATAGCCAGATCGCCGACGATTTCCTGCTCGACGCGAGCATCACCCTGGTCGATGCCAAGCACGCCAACGCCCAGATCGACGGGCACGAGGTGGTGCAGCGCCAGGTCGGTTTCGCCGACCGGACCTGTTCATCACCACAAAGCAGACCTGGTCGACGAGGCGGTGCTGGCCGCGCTCAAGCACCGCCTGCTGCACACGAACCCGAAGGCGGCGATCCGCCAGGTCGATTTCGGCCAGGCCGACATCAAGGAAATCTTCGATCTGCGCGGCTTTAACCTGGACGCCAAGCTCGAGATCGACCCGGACTTCCTGGTCGAGGCCGAGGACGATCACGCGCATCACGACGACAAGATCAAGTCCTTCGTCTACCGCAACGACCGTCCCTTCGATCCGACCAGGCTCGAGGACTTCCTCGGCGGCATCCTGCAGATCTACGGCGAGCGCCTGCTGCGCTACAAAGGCGTGCTTTACATGAAAGGCGTGGGCCGCAAGGTAGTGTTCCAAGGCGTGCACCAGATGATGGGTAGCGACCTGGCCGGCAAGTGGATGCCGATCGAGAAGAAGACCACCAAGATGGTCTTCATCGGCATCGACCTGACGCAGGACCTAATCACCGATGGCCTCGACGCCTGCCTCGCCTGAGCGCGACAGGCAGCCGGCCGCCGCGCGCGGCTGGCCGGCCCCGTGCATGCCCCCGGCGGCTTCGAGACGCGCGGGCGCATGCGGCATTGGTAAATTGAGCGTAAGGACGAAGTGCCCCCCCATGTTTTCGATCTCAGGCGATACGGACGGACTGCGGGCGAGCGAGCGCTACCCTGCGGTTTAGCACGCCCGCACGAATCGACGCTTCGGTCGACTGGGAGCTGATCTCGCGAGATCACAGGCACGGACCCGTGAGTTCATCAGGGTCTCTGCCAGCGAACGCCGGTGGTAGCCGCTTTCTTGCTTCCATTTGCGCCTGCTACTCTTCGCGATAGCAACGATGGCCTCATTGCGCCGCGCCGGACGTGCTCTCAGGCCAAGGTTTGAGCCCTCGCGGGGCGGAATCGACGGGGTAGCCACGCGCGGCAATTTTCGCGTGGCACGGCTTGGTGTCGTAGGCGCCGTCGCCACCCATGGTGTCGATCGGCACGTCAGAGAGAATCGCGTCGAGCAAATCGGGCAGCACTTCGCCATCTCCCTCGTCCTGATGCGTCATCAGCGCGGCGCGGATTTGGCCGGTGCTCGTGTCCACCGCCAGATGGACCTTGCGACAGGTGCGGCACTTGGACCAGCCGTGCTGGCGGCACTTTCCACTCGTCTTCGGCATAGACCTTCAGTCCGGTACTGTCGACGACAAGGTGCAGCGGCTCGCTGGTGCGCAGTGCTGGCAGCGGCGACCTTCAGTGTCTGCGCGCGGCGGCTCAGGGTCGTGTAGTTGGGCACTCCGGCAAGCCCGCGAAGGCAAGCTTGCTCAGGCTGAGCGAGCAGCCTTGGAGCGCGCGCCGTGGCAGTTGAAAGACTTGCTTGAGGCCGAGCAACATCCGCATGAGCGCATCCGCGTAGACGCAGGAGCGGCCACGGGCGCGCACGTCCAGTTCGCGCCGCGCTGAGAACAGGCTTGGGTTGATCCACACCGTCACGTCTCCTCGCGCAATGAGGCCCGAGTCACTTCGTCTCTACGCTCAATTTATGCAACAACGCCCCGCATGCGCAGCACCCGCGATATCGTTCGTTTGGCGCGTCGGCACCACCCGCCTTTTCGGCCGGATTCGAGTCGGTTCACTGCTGATTCACGGCCTATGCACGGCCGCCTTCCACCTCGCCGGCCCGGCTGCCGGAATCCCCTCTCCACCCTCGTCCCCGCCTCGCGCATCCTTCGGTTCGCGCCGCGTTGGCCAGACAGGCATGCGATTTGATCCGGTCATCGCTTTTTCGCGCTTTGCAGGTTATATTTTTAGGGTATCGGGGCGACACGGAGGTGGAATTCCCCGATGCGGAGCGGCGAAGCGATTAAGTTACAATACGTGCCCACTGGATGGCGGCAGTAACAGGCCCGGTTCTTGCCTGACTCGCCGGGCAACACCGGCATCGCCCCCCGCAAGCCCGTTACGAGCCGGGCGCGGGAAGCACCGCGGATCGCGCCTCTGCGCGAGCGGGCCGGACCAGGGGTACCGAGTCGAACGGTACCGGAGGCTTTCGGCCCCGACAACGGCAAATGATTGGCAAACCATGACAAAGGCCGTTGCGGGTAATCCCAAAGTGCGGGCAATATCTCGCGATTTGCCGCACATTGAAGAAGCAAGCAGATGACGAACAAACTCTTAACCGAAGCCGAAATTTTGAAGATGAGCGAGAAGGATTACATGAATGACGATCAGCTCGCGTTCTTCAAAAATCGGCTCGAACAGCTGCAGGCGGAAATCCTCCGAAATGCGGGCCAGACGACCGAGAACCTGCGCGAAACGGTGATCGTGCCGGATCCTGCCGATCGCGCGACGATCGAAGAGGAACACGCGCTCGAGCTGCGCACGCGCGACCGCGAGCGTAAGCTGCTCAAGAAGGTCCAGCAGTCGCTCGCGCGCATCGATTCCGGGGATTACGGCTGGTGCGAGGAAACCGGCGAGCCTATCGGCATCCCGCGCCTGATCGCGCGTCCGACGGCCACCCTCTCGCTGGAAGCCCAGGAGCGCCGCGAGCTGCGCCAGAAGCTGTTCGGCGACTGATCCGCCCGGCGCGGCCGGCTTCCCGCGCCACCTCACGCTGCTTCGACAGAGCGCGCGGCAAGCCGCGCGCTTTTTGTTGCGTGCCGAGCATGCTCAACAGTGTGGCGGCTCCGATTTTTCTAGACACAGATTTAGGGTAAAACGTGTCATTCCAACTAGAGTCTGAGATGTTGAAGAAAGTAGACATGCGTGAGGTTGCGCAGGCGGCGACGGAGGGAGCGCGTAGCGCGACCCGTAGACACCGCCTGCGCAACCGAATTGAAACGGTGGTCTATCGAGCGCAAACGTGCTGTCGTCTTGCGTTTGTTGCGCGGCGAATCCGTTGACGCCGTTTCTCGCGAGGTCGGCGTAACGATTGCCGAACTCGAGCAGTGTAGTGAGCTTGCCCTGGCCGGTCTTGAAGACGGACTGAAGTCACGCCAGACCGATCCGCTGGAAGTCAAGCTCAAGGACGACCGTGCCTCGCGTGGGGAAACTGACCATGGAGGTCGAAATTCTCCGCATTGAGTGCGAGCGGCAGGAACGCCGCCCTTTGATCGTACGGAGGTCGTCGACGTGAGTCGCGCGATCTCCACGATAGGGCAAACCCTTCGGATTGCAGCGGGGTGTGCCAGGCGCTCGATTTCCCGCGCACGACGATCTATGCCGAGCGTGCTAGGGCGCTGAGCAACGTCGCCCAGCTTGCTCCCATCCAACGCGGTCCGAAGCCCAATGCGTCGGACCGCCAGCTGCTCGAGGCGATCCGTGCCGATCTGGCTCGTACGCCGTTCGTCGGTGAAGGGCGCACCAGGTATGGGCGCGCCTGCGCATCCAGGACGACATCCGCGTGTCTCGCGGTTGATGCGCGAACACGGCCTGCTTTCGCCCCATCGGCAACCGCAGAAACCGCCCAATGCTCACGATGGTCGAATGACGACTGATCGGCCTACATTGCGACGCGGCTGTATTGGCATCCACACGTCACCAAAGTGGGCGACCGCTTTGCCGCACTGGAGCTAATCAGCCAAAGGGGTGCGCGAGCAGTTCGGATCGGTCGAAGCTGATGCCGGCCGCGGACTGTCTCTGCGAATGGATCACGGCCCGCAGTACAGGTCGGACGATTTCCGCGCCCAGCTCAAGTTCTGGGGGATTACGCCGAGCTACGCCTTCGTCGCTGAGCCGCAGACCAACGGCGTCGCCGAGCGTTTCAATCGGACCATGAAGGAGCAAGCTATCCACTGGCGTCTGTTCAAAAACGTTGAAGAAGTTCGTGCTGCCGCCGTCGCGTTCAAGGATCGATACAATCGCGAATGGCGTCTCGAAAAACTGGGCTTCAAGACACCCCTCGAAGCCCGTCAGACAGCGCTCTTGCCACTTGCCGCCTGATCGTAAAATCGTGTCTAAACAACCCGATCCGGTACACTAGCGGCGACGGCGCGATGGGCCGCCCTCGAGGAAGTCTGTCCGCAAACACAGCATCAGCGTTGCTGGTTTCACAAGATCGGACCTGATTAGTTACTTGAATCCGAGACCCTCAACACAAGGCACGGATGAGGCTTCCTGATTAGTTACTCTACTCCGATACCCTCACAACACACGGATCGGATGAGGTTTTGTCGTAACGGCGGCCCGAAGCAGGCGCGGCGCCATCGCCGGCAAATCGAAACGGCGGTTGAAACGGTAGGCGAATTCAGCGAGATAGCGATGGGCATATTGGGCGTGATCGATAGCGTGGTACGTGACCTTGAGGGCCGTTTTCAGGTTGCCGAGCATCATGTTGACCCAGCCGAACTCGGGGCGCTGCGCGGCCTGACGGCCACCGCCCGTGACATGGCGCTCATGACTGGCAGCCTTTTGCGTCACGCCGTCGAAACACCACAGGCCATCGGAAACGACGCACGCGGTGGGCATCAGCCTGCTGGCCGCCCAGACCTCAAGGGCCGCTTTGGTAAAGCCCGGCACGGGCGAGAGCCGCATTAACAGAGGACGGCCATCGTCAGAGGTCTGCGCGGCCGCTACAAACGGCGTCTTGCCGGGCGCGCCACGCCCGCAGCCTTACCGCCGGAGCGTTCCCCGCCCAGATACGCGTCGTCGACCTCGACCCGTTCGTCGAGCCGGCGTCGCTCTTCGCGCAGCCACATGGTCTCCAGCAACTTGTGCTTGATGAGCCAGACCGTCTTGTAGCTCACGCCCAGCTGGCGTTTGAGCTCCAGTCCGCTGATGGCGTTCTTGCTCTGCGTCACCAGGTAGATCGCCAGAAACCAGGTCGTCAGCGGCAATTATTGGCAATTTCGTCTTCTCGAATATCGTTCCGACGATCGACGAGCATTGGTACCGGCAGGACTGGCTCAGGCATTCCCACAGTCGCCGGCCGTTGTAGGCGCTGGCGTAGCGCGTGCCCTTGCATCGAGGGCACACCCAGCCATCGGGCCAGCGAGACCCGACCAGCGGGGCCTCGCATTGCGCTTCGTTGCCGTACTGCTCCTGAAATTCTTTCATCGACAGACCGGCCTGAAACTGGATTCAGTTCATGGGCATGGCGCACGCTCCGTAAGCATCTGGCGAACGATACTTGATTTCATGCCTGCTTCGGAGTCAAGTAACTAATCAGGAGCTCGGAAATGTACTGAACGCCTTGCCCAAATCGCAGCGCGCTCTGGCGAAGGCAGCGCGCTCAGCAATCTGGCACGCCGCAACGCGTGCCGAGGCCCTTGTCGCTTTCGATCAGTTGGTCGCAAGGGATTCGGCCAAATATCTGAAAGCTGTCGAGAAGCTCACGAAGGACCGTGACGAACTGCTGGCGTTCTACGACTTTCCTGCAGAACGCTGGCAGCGCGTCAGAACAACCAACCCGATCGAGTCGACGTTCGCAACGGTGCGTCATCGCACTACGCGCACTCGCAACGGCCTGTCGCGCGCGACGTTCCTCGGCATGGCGTTCAAGCTCATCGAGTCCGCAGAGAAATCGTGGCGCCGCATCCGCGGCGTCGACAAGCTCGAACAGCTTCTGAAACTTCCAGTCCGCACGCCAGCATGCGCACCACGTTGTCCACCACAACCGGGCGGATCTTATTCTGGCACTTTTTGAAATATCGCCACCAGGCATCGCCCGTCTGGAACAGGCGTTTGAGCGGGCTGATGGTTCGAATGACTCAGACTGTCGCACGGACAATGATTGCTTGCGACTCTAGCATCCCCAACGGTTGCCAGGCGACCGACTTTGCTTTCTCCGACCCGATTTCCTTCGCATACCCGCGCTTTTAGTCGTCGCGCAGCGACTTACTTTGATCGTATACAGCGCGGCGATCGCGCCGCCCATGTGCTGTGTCCCATCAGGAACAGCGGCACGTCCTCGCGCCTGGCGAAGCTCACCAGGGGCATCGGCGTCGTCGAGATACTGGTTGGACGCGATCGACCTAGGTGCGCCGGCTCGGCGAGCAGCCGTGACCGCCTAGGTCGACGGGGCCATCAGCCATCAGCTCGATGCCGGTCGCCGCCAGCCGCGCGGCCAGCGTATCGTAGCGGCACGCGTGCTCAGCGAGGCCCGTGGAGCAGGGCGATGGTGGCGCGCGGCACCTGGCGGCCGGCATCGGCCGCGGCCCAGCCCTGCCAGCGCAATGCCACCAGCCGGAGGCTGTCGGCGCTGCGCACCTGCGCGCGCCGGGCGGTCGGCCTGGGCCTCGCGCCCGGATGAAGAGGCTGTCGCGTTCATCGGCAGTGTCTCCGGTAATCGTTCTACCTGATTAGTTACTTGACTCCGAAGCAGGCATGAAATCAAGTATCGTTCGCCAGATGCTTACGGAGCGTGCGCCATGCCCATGAACAGAATCCAGTTTTAGGCCGGTCTGCGGCGGTGTCCCATTCGTAGTTGAAGGTTGGGGCGGCAGGGTTTCGTAGGTTAGGCGGACTTCAAGTCATGGTCAACGCGTTTATCGGTCGGACGATGCAAGGCAACGGCGAGCATCCAGAGGTCGTC
>JAYFRX010000051.1:0-11272 GCA_040946945.1 Burkholderia sp.
GAGGTCCTCCCCGATGCGCGCGATGTATTCGACTCTAGCATCTTCGGCTTTCTGCGCGCCTACATCACTGCGAGCGATCGCTTCTGCATACCGACGGTTTTAGTCGCCGCGCAGCGGCTTACCTTGGTCGTCGCGCAGCTGCGTGTAGGCGGGAATCGGCACTTCCTTGCACGCCCCGCGTGCTTGTCGCTGACCACCTCGCGAGCAGACACCATCAGCAATCCTGATTAGTTACTTGACTCCGAAGCAGGCATGAAATCAGGTATCGTTCGCCAGATGCTTACGGAGCGTGCGCCATGCCCATGAACAGAATCCAGTTTCAGGCCGGTCTGTCGATGAAAGAATTTCAGGAGCAGTACGGCAACGAAGCGCAATGCGAGGCCGCGCTGGTCGAGTCTCGCTGGCCCGATGGCTGGGTGTGCCCTCGATGCAAGGGCACGCGCTACGCCAGCGCCTACAACGGCCAGCGACTGTGAGAATGCCTGAGCCAGTCCTGCCGGTACCAATGCTCGTCGATCGTCGGAACGATATTCGAGAAGACGAAATTGCCGCTGACGACCTGGTTTCTGGCGATCTACCTGGTGACGCAGAGCAAGAACGCCATCAGCGGACTGGAGCTCAAACGCCAGCTGGGCGTGAGCTACAAGACGGTCTGGCTCATCACGCACAAGTTGCTGGAGACCATGTGGCTGCGCGAAGAGCGACGCCGGCTCGACGAACGGGTCGAGGTCGACGACGCGCATCTGGGCGGGGAACGCTCCGGCGGTAATGGCGTAGCGCGCCCGCGGCAAGACGCCGTTTGTAGCGACCGTGCAGACCTCTGACGATGGCCGTCCCCTGTTCATGCGACTCTCGCCCGTGCCGGGGGCTTTACCAAAGCGGCCCTTGAGGTCTGGGCGGCCAGCAGCCTGATGCCCACCGCGTGCGTCGTTTCCGATGGCCTGTGGTGTTTCGACGGCGTGACGCAAAAGGCTGCCCGTCATGAGCGCCATGTCACGGGCGGTGGCCGTCAGGCCGCGCAGCGCCCCGAGTTCCGCTGGGTCAACACGATGACTCGGCAACCTGAAAACGGCCCTCAAGGGCACGTACCACGCTATCGATCACGCCAAATATGCCCATCGCTATCTCGCTGAATTCGCCTACCGTTTCAACCGCCGTTTCGATTTGCCCGCGATGGCGCCGCGTCTGCTTCGGGCCGCCGTTACGACAAAACCTCATCCTCGCCGTGTGTTAATCGTCTCGGAGTCAAGTAACTAATCAGGTGATTTCATGACTGCTTCGGAGTCCAGTAACTAATCAGGTCCGATTGAAACCCTCGGCGCCGCCGTTGGTCTGCGGCTCGGCAACAAAAGCGTAGCTCGGCGTAATCCCCCAGAACTTGAGCTGGGCGCGGAAATCGTCCGACCTTTACTGCGAGCCGTGATCCATTCGCAGGGACAGTCGGCGGCCGGCATCAGCTTCGACCGATCCGAACTGCTCGCGCACCCCTTGGCTGATTGGCTCCAGTGCGGCAAAGCGGTCGCCCACTTTGGTGGCGTGGTGCCAACACACGCTGCGTCGCAATGATCAACCGCAGCGAAGATCCAGACCAGGCCCTCATCGACGGTTTGAACCTTGGCGCCATCGGTTCCCCACATCTCCTTAGGCCGATCAGTCGTCATTCGACCATCGTGAGCATTGGGCGGGTTTCTGCGGTTGCCGATGGGGCGAAAGCAGGCGGTGTTCGCGGATCAGCGGTGAGACACGGGCGCGGGACACGCGGATGTCGTCCTGAATGCGCAAGCGTGCCCAGACCTTGCGCGCCCCCTTCGCCGACGAACGGCGTGCGAGTCAGATCGGCGCGAACAGCTGCGAGCCGCTTGTGATCGGGCGCCTTGGGCTTTGGGCCACGTCGGACAGAGGGGCACAAGTGGGGTGACCTTGTTGAGCGCCATGGCGCGCTCGGCATAGATCGTGGAGCGCGGAAGGTCGAGCACCTGGCATACTCGTTGCAATCCGAAGGGTTTGCCTGTCGCGGAGATCGTGTGGCTCATGTCGACGAGCTCCGGATAATCAAAGGGCGGCGCTTCTGCCGCTCGCGCTCCATGCGCAGCATTTCGACCTCCATGGTCAGTTCGCCGACGCGATGTACGGCTTCCTTGAGCTTGACTTCCAAGGATCGGTCTGGCGCGACTTCAGACCGGCTTCGATGCCTGCCAGGGCGAGTTCGCGCCATTGTTCGAGCTCGGCGATCGTGACGCCCACTTCGCGAGACACCGGGTCAATCGATTCGCCGCGCAGCAAGCGCAGGACGACAGCGCGTTTGCGCCCGGACGGACCAGCGCTTGAATTCGGCGGCGCTGGCGGCGTCTACGGCCGCGCTACGCGCCGCCTGCGCAACTTCCTGAACGGCTACCTTCTTCAACATCTCAGACTCCAGTTTGGATGCGTTTTACCCCAAATTTGTGTCTAGAAAAACCGGAGCCGCCGCAGCCTGGACGCCTCGTCACAAGCGGCAGCAGCCGAACAAATTCTCCCAGCGTCATTTTGCATGAATGTGAATTTGTCGCTGGAGCGCTGGATAGCGGAAGGCAGCCAGAGTCGAACCGACGGATTTGAGCGCGTCACGGCTGGTCGATCGGCAAGCCTTGGCAAGGTACTGCGAGGAAAGGAAAGGTGGAAGAGAGAGGGGGCAACCCGTCCGCGCGGCACTCATGCGCCACACGGACGAAGTAGAAAGAGGCTATCAGCCCTCGGTCGGCGGCACGAAGCCGGTAGCCTGATCGGCACCGTCACCGAAGAAATGCTTTTCGGTCTGCTTGACTAGGTACTGGCGCGCACGCGGGTCGGCCATGTTCAGGCGGTTCTCGTTGATCAGCATCGTCTGCTGCTTGAGCCAGCCCTGCCAGGCTTCCTTCGAGACGCTTTCATAAATGCGTTTGCCGAGTTTGCCCGGCAGCGGCGGAAAATCGAGGCCTTCGGCTTCCTTGCCGAGCTTGGTGCATTGAACCATACGGGTCATCGTTGACTTTTCCTGTGATCGACTGGGGTGGCGCGCATCTGGCCGCTCAGAGGTGCGTCATCAGCACGAGCGACTTGCGCTGCCAGTTATAGAGTTTGCGGCGGTCATCGGGCAGGTCGTCGACGGTCGCTTTGATGAAGCCGCGCTTGAGGAACCAGTGTTCGGTGCGGGTGGTGAGCACGAAGATGCGCGTCAGGCCCCGCGCGCGGGCGCGCTGCTCGATGCGCTTGAGCAGGCGCTCGCCGTCGCCGGAGCCCTGCGCCTCGGGCGCCACGGTCAGGCAGGCCATCTCGCCGATCTTCTCCTGTGTATACGGATAGAGCGCCGCGCAGCCGAACAGCACGCCATCGTGCTCGATCACCGAGAAGTGGTCGATGTCGCGTTCGATCTGGTGGCGGCCGCGCCGCACCAGGGTGCCGTCGGTCTCGAGCGGCTCGATCAGGGTGAGGATGCCGCCCACGTCGTCGGGGGTGGCCTCACGCAGGCTTTCCAGGTTCTCGTACGAGATCATGGTGCCCACGCCGTCGTGCAGGAACAGTTCGAGCAGCACGCTGCCGTCGAGCGAGTAGGGCAGCAGGTGCGCCCGTGCCACGCCGCCGCGGCAGCCGCGGATCGCGTGCTTTAGGTAGAAGGCCTCGTCGCCCTGCGCGTTGCCCGAATCGAGCAGGGCGGCGGCCGCGTCAAGCGACATTTCACGAATCAGATCGCCCTCGCTGTCGAGCACGCCGGGTGCCTCGGTTAGGAAGATCAGCTTGTCGGCGCGCAGCGCGATAGCGGCGGCCGAGGCGACGTCTTCCATCGACAGGTTGAAGGCTTCGCCGGTCGGCGAGAAGCCGAGCGGCGAGAGCAGCACCAGCTTGCGGCTGGCCAGCGAGTGGCGGATCGATTCGGCATCGATCTTGCGCACCACGCCGGTGTGCTGGAAATCGACGCCGTCGAGAACCCCCACCGGGCGCGCCGTGACGAAATTGCCCGACACCACGCTGATGTGGGCATGCGCCATCGGCGAATTCGGCAGGCCCTGGCTGATCGCCGCCTCGATGTCCAGGCGCACTTCGCCGGCCGCCTCCTTGGACGACTCGAGCGCGCGCGCGTCGGTGATGCGCAGCCCGTGCGAGAACTCCGACTCCACCCCGTGCAGGCTCAGCTGCTCCTCAACCTGCGGCCGCGAGCCGTGCACCAGCACGATCTGGATGCCCATCGCCTGCAGCAGGGCGATGTCGGCGACCAGCGCGTTCAGCAGCCCTTGCTGCACCACCTCGCCGCCGAAACCGACCACGAAGGTGCTGTTGCGGAACTTGTGAATATATGGCGCGACAGAGCGCATCCAGCCGACGAACTGAGCGTGGCTGATCGCGGTCGCGTCGACGGGCGACGGCACCGGGGCGGCGGGGAGGTCAGTTTGGGAATTCATGGGCGGGATTATAATGCGCCCCCATGTCGAATGTACCCAAAAGCTCCGCACCGAAGTGCCCGGATGCGCAGGCCAGCGAACGCGCGCAACCGGCCGCGTCCACCGCGCCGCAACCGCAGCCGCCGCATCGCGTGCCGCAAGCCGCGCCCTCGGCGCCTTCCTCTTCCGCTCAAGACACTCGCCCGGACCAGACGCAGCCCGAGCGGTGGCCGCGCGCGCCTCGCCAGGGCGGCCAGGGAAAGGACAATGCCCAAGGCCGCGAAGCGTGCGCCAGGGCTGAGGGCGGCGAAGCCCGTCCCCCGAGCAAACACCGCGAGCTGCGCATCGTGCGTTCACCGGTGACGCCGAACCCGATTCCGCCGATCAGCTTTCCCGAAAGCCTGCCCGTCTCGGGCAAGCGCCAGGAGATCGCGCACGCGATCGCCGCCAACCAGGTGGTGATCGTCTGCGGCGAGACCGGTTCTGGCAAGACCACCCAGCTGCCGAAAATCTGCCTCGAACTCGGCCGCGGGCTCGGCGCCGGCGGCAAGGGCCTCATCGGCCAGACCCAGCCGCGCCGGCTGGCCGCCTCGTCCACCGGCCGCCGTATCGCCGAGGAACTCGGCACGCCGTTCGGCGAGGTGGTCGGCTACAAGGTACGTTTTACCGACAATCTCGCGCCCGGCGCTTCGGTCAAGCTGATGACGGACGGCATCCTGCTGGCCGAGACGCAGACCGATCCGCTGTTGCGCGCCTATGACACGCTGATCATCGACGAGGCGCACGAGCGCAGCCTCAACATCGACTTCCTGCTCGGTTACCTGAAGCAGATCCTGCCCAAGCGCCCCGACCTGAAGCTGATCGTGACCTCGGCGACCATCGATGCCGAGCGCTTCGCGCGCCATTTCGGCAGAGAGGAGAAGCCGGTGCCGGTGTTCGAGGTCAGCGGCCGCCTGTACCCGGTCGAAATGCGCTACCGGCCGATCGCCGACGACCGCCCGGCCGCGATTTGCAACGCCGAGGGTGCCGCCTCCGGGCGCGATCGCCAGAAGAGCGCGCGCGAGGCCGAGCGTGACCTGATGGACGGCATCGTCGACGCGGTCGACGAGCTGTGCCGCGAGGGCACCGGCGACGTGCTGGTGTTCCTGCCCGGCGAGCGCGAGATCCGCGAGGCGGCCGAGGCGCTGCGCAAGCACCATCCGCCGCATACCGAGATCCTGCCGCTGTTCGCGCGGCTCTCGGCGGGTGACCAGGAGCGCGTGTTCAAGGCCTCGAACGCGCGCCGCATCGTGCTGGCTACCAATGTGGCCGAAACCTCGCTGACGGTGCCGGGCATCCGCTACGTGGTCGACACGGGTCTCGCGCGCGTCAAGCGCTATTCCTATCGTAACAAGGTCGCGCAGCTCCAGGTGGAGTCTATCTCGCAGGCGGCCGCCAACCAGCGCGCCGGCCGTTGCGGTCGCGTGGCCGACGGCGTCTGCATCCGCCTCTACGAAGAGGTCGACTACACCGGCTGTGCGCGCTTCACCGAGCCGGAAATTCTGCGTTCCTCGCTGGCGGCCGTGATCCTGCGCATGAAGTCGCTGCACCTGAGCTCGATCGAGTCCTTCCCCTTCATTGAGTCGCCGCCGGGCCGTGCGATCGCCGATGGCTACCAGCTGCTCAACGAACTCGGCGCGGTCGACGATGACAACGCGCTGACGTCGCTCGGCCGCGAGCTGGCGCGGCTGCCGCTCGATCCGCGGGTGGGCCGCATGATCTTGGCCGCGCGCGACCAGCAGGCGCTGCGCGAGGTGCTGATCATCGCCAGCGCGCTGTCGGTGCAGGACCCGCGCGACCGGCCGATCGAGGCCCAGGAGCAGGCCGACCAGGCGCACCGCAAGTTTGCCGACGAGCGTTCCGAATTCCTGCAGTGGCTGCGGATCTGGAGCTGGTTCGAGGAGGCGGTGGCGCACAAGAAGTCGAACCGGCAGCTGGTGGCCGCCTGCCGCGCCAACTTCCTCTCGCACCTGCGGCTGCGCGAGTGGCGCGACGTCCACAGCCAGCTGCTGACGGTAGTGCGCCAACACGGCTGGTGCCTGAACGAGGCCGAGGCGACCTTCGAGCAGGTGCACCTGTCGCTGCTAACGGGCCTGCTCGGCAATATCGGCATGAAGTCCGACGACGAGCCGCATTACCTGGGCGCGCGCGGCATCAAGTTCCATCTGTGGCCGGGCTCGGCCCTGATCAAGAAGGCCGGGCGCTGGGTGATGGCGGCCGAGCTGGTGGAGACCAGCCGGCTCTATGCGCGCTGCCTGGCGAAAATCGAGCCAGAATGGGTCGAGAAGATCGGCGTGCACCTGCTCAAGACCTCGCTCTCGGAGCCGCACTGGGAGAAGAAGCCGGCCCAGGTCAGCGCCTATGAGCGCGGCACGCTGTACGGCCTGATCATCTACAATCGCCGCCGCGTGGCGTTCGGCCGGCAGGACCCGCGGCGCGCGCGCGAGCTGTTTATCCGCGGCGCGCTGGTGGACGGCGAATTCGACACTAAGCTCGCCTTCTTCGCCCATAACCGCAAGCTGCTGACCGATATCGAGCATCTCGAGCACAAGTCGCGCCGCCAGGACGTGCTGGTCGACGACGATCTGATCTACGGCTTCTACGACCAGGCGATCCCCGAAGGCATCAACACCGGTGCCGCGTTCGAGCGCTGGTATCGCGACGAGGTGAAAAAGAGCGGCCAGCCCGAGGACAAGCTGCGCCTGCTGTACCTGTTGCGCGACGACCTGATGCGCCACGAGGCGGCCGGCGTGACCACCGACCTGTTCCCGAAGCGGCTGACCATGGCTGGCGTCGAGATGGGCCTGAGCTATCACTTCGAGCCCGGCTCGCCGCGCGACGGCGTGACCCTGCAGGTGCCGCTCTACGCGCTTAACCAGGTGGATGCGCGCCGCGCCGAGTGGCTGGTGCCGGGCATGCTAAAGGAGAAGGTGCAGTTGCTGCTGAAATCGCTGCCGCAGAAGCTGCGCCGCCATTGCGTGCCGCTGTCCGAGTTCGCGACCGGCTTCGTCGAGCGCGCGGGCGGTGAGCGCTTCGGTGCCGGCCCGCTGCTCGACGTGCTGATCGGCGATATCCGCAGCCAGACGCAGATCGCCATGAAATCCTCGGATTTCAAGCTGGAAACGCTGGCCGCCCACCTGTTCATCAACTTCAAGGTGATCGACGAGCATGGCCGACAGCTCGGCATGGGCCGCAACCTGGCCCAGCTGCGCGGCGAACTCGGCGCGCAGGCGCAGCAGCACTTCCAGAAAATCGCCGCGGCGGCCACGCTGGCGGCAGTCGGCACCGCCCGGCGCTCGGCGACGCTGCGCACGGTGCCGGTTACGGCCAAGGGCGCGGCCGACGGTGGCCAAAATGGGCAAGGCGGGCAGGGGAGCGGTGCGACTGCGCTCTACGAGAACCTCACCACCTGGAACTTCGGCAAGCTGCCCGAGCTGCTAGAAATCCGCCGGCGCGGCCAGACGCTGTTCGGCTACCCGGCCCTGGTCGATCGTGGCACGCATTGTGATGTCGAGGTGTTCGATTCGCCCGAGGAGGCGGCGCGCATCCATCGTGCCGGGCTGCGGCGCCTGTTCGCGCTGCAGTTCAAGGAGCCGATCAAGTACCTGGAGAAGAACCTGCCGGGCCTGCGCGAGATGGCGATGCAGTGCATGACGCTGGGCTCGCAGGACGAGCTGCGCGACCAGCTGATTGACACCGCGCTGAACCGCGCCTGCCTGCAGGACCCGCTGCCGGTCGACGACGCGAGCTTCCACGCGCGCCGCGACGAGGGCCGCAGCCGCCTGAACCTGCTGGCGCAGGAGATCGCGCGGCTGGTCGGCCAGGTCCTAGCTGAGTACGCCGGGCTCGGCAAGAAGCTGGACCAGGCGGCCAAGCCCTTCACGGCCGCCCATGGCGACATGACGGCGCAGCTCGGCGCGCTGGTCGGTAAGCGCTTCGTGATCGACACGCCGTACCCGCAGCTCGCACATTTTCCGCGCTACCTGAAGGGGATCGCGATGCGCATCGACAAGCTGAAGGCCGATGCCGCCCGCGATGCGCGCCAGCTGGCCGAATTCGCGCCGCTCAACCAACAGTACCAGCGGGCCCTGTCGCAGCGAGGCGGGGCGGCCGACGCGCGGCTCACCGAGTTCCGCTGGCTGCTCGAGGAGTTGCGCATCTCGCTGTTCGCGCAGGAACTTCGCACCCCGATGCCGGTCTCGGTCAAGCGGCTGCACAAGGTCTGGGAGTCGCTGCAGCGCTAGCGCAGCACCGGCTGCGCTAGCGAATTCGAGCGGCCGGCCGGTCAACCGGACGCCCGCTCCAACATTCTACAATGACGGCTGTTTCTCGAACGGCTGTTTCTCGACATGATGAGTCTCCATGCGTAATTTTCTGTCCTTCCGTGGCGCCGCCCTGCTGTTCGGCGCGCTGAGCGTCGCCGCGGCACCCGCCGCCTTCGCCAATAACGTGATCGTGCTGAATTCCGCCGAGGCGACCCTGTCGCTGATAGACCAGAACTCGCACCAGGTGGTCGGCACGCTGCCGACCGGCAAGGAGCCGCACCACTTGATGGCGACGCCCGACAATTCCTCGCTGGTCGTCGCCAATTCGGTCTCGAACAGCCTGATGTTCCTCGATCCGCGCACCGGCGCGCCGCAGCGCACCGTGGAAGGCATCGACGATCCCTACCAGCTCGGCTTCTCGCCCGACCGCAAGTGGTTCGTGGCGGCCGGCCTGCGCCTGGATCGCGTCGACATCTACGGCTACGACGGCCAGAACGTCCACCTGGTCAAGCGCGTGCAGCTGCAGGTGATGCCGAGCCACCTAGCCTTCACCAAGGACAGCGGTACCGTGCTGGTGTCGCTGCAGGTCTCGGGCGAGTTAGCCGCGATCGACCTGCCGACCCAGACGGTCAAGTGGAAGATGAAGGTCGGCAAGGTGCCGGCCGGCCTATGGATGACGCCCGGCGACAAATACGTGCTGGTCGGCATGACCGGCGCCGATTACGTGGCGGTGGTGGACTGGCGCAATCAGAAGGTGGTCAAGACCATCCCTACCGGCAAGGGCGCCCACAACTTCCGCTCGCTGGCTGATGGCGCCCACGTGGCGGTGACGAACCGGGTCGCGAACACCATCAGCATCATTGACGAGAACACACTCGCCAACGTCGGCGACATCATCGGCCTGCTGCCGGGTCCCGACGACATGGAGCTGTCGGCCGATCGTAAGAAGCTGTGGGTGACCTTCCGCTTCGCCAAGAAGGTCGGCGTGATTGACCTGGCCAGCCGCCGCCTGATCCAGACAATTCCGGTCGGCCGCTCGCCGCACGGCATCTATTTCTACGATCGCGCGTCGGTGACGGCACCCAACGGCACCTGACGACGGCCGGAGCACGCCGATGCTGCACATGATCGCCTCGATGCTCGATACCTTCGTGTCGAACCTCCAGACCTGGCTGTACGTCGATATCGTCCAGCCGCTGATGTTCAAGTTCGACCTGATGGACTACGACGAAGACACCTACGACGCCCTGTACTGGGTGATCGTCGGCGCGCTGCAGGTGGTGGCGATGTACCTGCTGCTGCGCCCGCTCGAGGCGCTGCGGCCGGCCGAGCCGTGGCAGCATCGTCGCGAGACGCGCGTCGACGTGCTCTACACGCTGATCGCCAAGCTCGGCATTTTCACGCTGTTCTTCTTCTTGGTGATGCAGCCGTTCTTCGACAATTTCCAGTCGTGGCTGCGGCTGAAGGGCGTCGCGAACATCAATATCGACACGCTGTGGCCCGGCGTGACCTCGCAGCCGCTGGTGGCCTTCCTGATCTACCTGGTGGTGCTCGACTTCGCCGGCTACTGGTACCACCGCTGGCAGCACCGGATCGGCGTGTGGTGGGAGCTGCATGCGGTCCACCACAGCCAGCGGCAGATGTCGCTGTGGACCGACGACCGCAACCACCTGCTCGACGACCTGATCCAGGGCTGTTTCTTCGCCGCCATCGCGCTGGTGATCGGCATCTCGCCCTCGCAGTTCGTGGTGATGACGGCGCTCTCGAACTTCGTGCAGAGCGTGCAGCACACCAATGTGCGGCTGCCGTTCGGCTGGCTCGGCGAGCGCCTGCTGGTCAGCCCGGCCTTCCACCGGTGCCACCACGCGGTCGGCTACGGCCACGAGGGCACCGCCTACAGCTGCAATTTCGGCGTGCTGTTCTCCTGGTGGGACATGTTGTTCCGTACCGCGTCCTGGAACAAGACGTCCGAGCCCACCGGCATCCGCGAGCAATACCAGGGCGTGTCCTATGGCGAGGGTTTCTGGTCCCAGCACTGGCTCGCGATGGTGCGCATCACGCGACGCCTTACTCGCCGCAAGCTCGGCAAGTCGGGCGTATCGGCCGGCACGGCCTAAGAAGCCAGTTCAAAAATACTGCTCGGTACGCCTGAAGATGTTCCAGCAGACGAGGGCGCAGCCGAATTTGAAGAATGCTTCGTGAATGTCAGCTCGACGATCGAAGCGTATGCGAAGACGACGGAAGTTGTGGAGCCACGAGTGAGTCCGTTCAACGACCCAACGGAATTTGCCCAGACCACTGCCATGTTCAGTGCGGCGCCTTGCGATCACCGGGTTGATGCCGCGTTCGCGCAATCGTTGACGATGCGGATCGGAATCGTAACCACGATCGGCATAGATGACTTGGGTTCCTGAAGGGGTCGGCCGCGCGCGCCGCGGATCGAGGGAAATCGCGTCGACGAGCGGCGGCAACTGGGTGACGTCGTTGCGGTTCGCGCCGGTCAGGATGGCGCTGATGGGAACGCCATTGGCATCTACGAGGATGGGGTGCTTGGAACCGGGTCGCGTGCGATCC
>JAYFRX010000052.1:0-11142 GCA_040946945.1 Burkholderia sp.
CATCGCCATCGCCGCCAATCACTGCTGCGTCGACAGGGGCTCACGGAGGATCGCGCTCGACGCTCGGCCCGCAACGGACAAGGTCCGTGGTGGAATGCCGGGGCTAGCCATATGAACGCGGCCTTCCTAAAGCGCTGGTTTGACGCCTTGGGGCTGGCCTCGCTGCTCGATACTCAGCAGCGCCTCCAGCGTTGCTTATGAACCGCCGTATGCGGAACCGCACGTACGGTGGTGTGAGAGGGCGACGGGGGCAACCCCGTCTCCTACTCGATGCATCGAGGCGATTTTGCTCAGTTGCGGTTGCCGCCGAAGATGCCGAACAGGGCGAGCAGGTTGGTGAAGACGTTGTATAGGTCGAGGTAGATCGCCAGCGTGGCCGTGATGTAGTTCGTCTCGCCGCCGTTCACTACGCGCTGCACGTCGAACAGCATGTAGGCCGAGAAGATCACGATCGCCAGCACCGACACAGTCAGCATCATGGCCGGCAGGTGCAGGAACATATTGGCGACCGAGGCCAGGATTAGCACGATCACGCCGACGAACAGCCATTTGCCCAGGCCCGAGAAATCGCGCTTGCTGACCGTGGCGACGGTGGCCATCGCGGCGAAGATCACGCCGGTGCCACCGAAGGCGAGCATGATCAGCGACGGGCCGTTCGAGAAGCCGAGGATGAAGCTGAGCAGGCGCGACAGCGTCAGGCCCATGAAGAACGTGAAGCCGAGCAGGACGAACACGCCGGCGCTGCTGTTCTTGGTGCGCTCGATCGCGAACATGAAGCCGAAGGCGATTGCGAAGAAGGCCAGCAGGCTCATCATCGGGCTGGTGGCGGCGAACAGCGAGAAACCGGTCGCGACCCCGACCCAGGCACCGAGCACGGTCGGGATCATCGAGAGCGCGAGCAGCCAATAGGTGTTCCGCAGCACGCGGTTGCGGGTTTCGGCCGAGGCTAGCGTACCGCTGCGACCCAAGTTGTACGGATAGTCGTTCATGGTTTCTCCTAAAACATGGAACGTGACAGCGATCGGGAACCGGATGCATCGCGATGCGATGCATCAATCCGGGTGCCGCACTGCATAAGATCGGTTTGCCGGCCCAAGGTTTCAAGGGCTGCCGAGCAAGGAAACACGGGCGACGCGCAAGTGTCAGCATACCCGATCTTCGACTTTGCAGTGATTTAATGTTTTAAACGCCATGATACACGAAAACGTGTTAAAATGTCGGATTAATTTAAAAACGTAACTTCTTAATTTCCTTCTTAATTTCTTGGCTTCTTAATTTCTTGGAGTTTTTATGGCAATCGAGCGGACCCTGTCGATTATCAAGCCGGATGCAGTGGCAAAGAACGTGATCGGTCAGATCTACAGCCGTTTCGAAGGCGTTGGCCTGAAGGTTGTCGCGGCTCGTATGGCGCACCTGTCGCGTGGCGAGGCAGAGCAGTTCTACGCTGTCCACGTAGCCCGTTTGTTCTTCAAGGACCTGGTCGACTTCATGATCTCGGGCCCGGTGATGATCCAGGTTCTGGAAGGCGAGAACGCCATCCTGAAGAACCGCGACCTGATGGGCGCGACAGATCCGAAGAAGGCCGAAGCCGGTACGATCCGTGCCGATTTTGCCGACAGTATCGATGCCAACGCCGTGCACGGCTCGGACGCGCCGGAAACGGCCGCCGTCGAAATCTCATTCTTCTTCGCCGGCCTGAACGTCTACTCGCGCTAAGCGGGTAACGGAATCCGGCGCACGCGGCAAGGCAAGGCAGGGCACCATGACGAGCGAAACTTCCGTCAATCTTCTCGACTTCGATGCCGAAGGCCTCATCGCGTATTGCGGCAGCCTCGGCGAGAAGCCGTTTCGCGCCAAGCAGCTGCAGCGCTGGATTCATCAGTACAACGCCGCCGATTTCGACGGCATGACCGATCTTGCGAAGTCCTTGCGCGAAAAGCTCAAGGGCCGCGCGACGATCGGCATGCCCGAGATCACCAGCGATCATGTTTCGTCGGACGGCACACGCAAGTGGCTGATCGACGTGGGCAACGGCAACGCGGTCGAAACCGTGTTGATCCGGGAAGAAACGCGCGGCACGCTGTGCGTGTCCTCGCAGGTCGGGTGCGCCGTGAACTGTCGATTCTGTTCGACGGGCAAGCAGGGTTTTTCGCGCAATCTCTCGACGGCTGAAATCGTCGGACAATTGCGCATGGCGGAATTTGCGCTGCGCGAGTCGCTCGGGCGTGCCCCCGGGCCGCAGGGCAAAGCCGAGCGCGTCGTCACCAATGTGGTGATGATGGGCATGGGCGAGCCGCTGCTCAATTACAGCGCGGTGGTGCCGGCGATGCGGCTGATGCTCGACGACAACGCATACGGGCTGTCGCGGCGCCGCGTGACGCTCTCCACCTCGGGCGTGGTGCCGATGATGGACCGCCTCGGTGCCGAGCTGCCGGTCGCGCTGGCGGTGTCGCTGCACGCGCCGAACGATGCGCAGCGCGACGAGCTGGTGCCGCTCAACAAGAAGTATCCGCTGCGGGAGCTGATGGCCGCATGTCAGCGCTATCTGACCGTCGCGCCGCGGGATTTTATCACATTCGAATACTGCATGCTCGACGGCGTCAACGACACCGACGCGCATGCGCGCGAGCTGCTTGCGGTGACCCGCGACGTGCCGTGCAAATTCAATCTGATCCCGTTCAATCCGTTCCCGGAATCGCGGCTGCTTCGCTCGAAGAACGAGCGGATCAAGCAGTTCTCGCAGATCCTGATCGATGCCGGCGTGGTCACGACCGTGCGCAAGACGCGCGGCGATGATATTGACGCGGCTTGCGGCCAGCTTGCCGGTGCCGTGAAGGACCGTACGCGCCTGGCGGAACGGACGGAAGTAGGCAAGATCATCGAGGTCCGGGCTGTCTGACGGGGAGGTCCGGGCGACGCGAAAGCGATCCGGGGCGGGCTTGGCCCGCCTCTGTTTAACGGTTGTGCTTCGGCACCGGGCGATGCGCCGGCGCTGAAGCACAAGTGAGGAAGAATCGACGCGAGGATTAGGATGAGCGAGCCGCAACCGCCAAGGGGCAAAGAGACGAACGCCGAGCACAAGCCGGCGTCGGCGGGGTTGGAGTCGTTGGCGGCGGTCGGGGCGGGCCTCGCGCAGCTGCGCGAGGCAAAAGGTTGGTCGGTGGCCGACGTGTCGTCGCGCCTGAAAGTGGCGGTGCCGAAGCTGCGCGCGCTCGAGGCCGGGGACATCAGCCAGATGCCGGGCGCGACCTTCGCGGTCGGCGTGGTGCGCAGCTACGCGAAGATGCTGGGCGTCGATCCGGAGCCGTTCGCACAGGCGCTGCGCCGTGAGAAGGGCGTGCCGGAGGTCGATCTGTCGATGCCAGCCTCGGCCGGTACCGACCTGCCGCGCGGCCGTGTCTCGATCCCGCTCGGCGCGCCGGCGCGCGGCCGTACCTGGCTGTGGGGCGTGCTGGCGGTGATCGTGGTCGTGATCGCGGCGGCGATGTGGCATTCGAGCGGCGATTCCGCGAACTGGCTCGCGCGCTTCAACTCTAATACCGGCGCGGCTTCGTCGGTGGCCTCGGATGCCGGGCAGGCTTCCTCGGTGGCGGCCCAGGCGGCTGCCACCTCCGATACCACCGCGATCGCGGTCGGCGGTGCGACGGTGACGGGCGGTGTCGCCTCGGATGCCGCGGCAAGTGCTGGTGGCAATGCCTCTGCCGCGAACGACGGTGGAGCAGCGTCGGCTGCCTTGAGCGCCGCACCGGCCCAGCCCGTGTCGTCGGCCCCGGCGGTGGTGCCGGCCGCGGCATCGTCGGCCGACAGCGCGAGCGTAGTTGTGGCGGCCGGCCAGTCTGTAGTCGGTATCGCGGTCAAGGAGGATTGCTGGGTCAGCGTGCGCGACAAGAGTGGCAAGGAACTGGTGTCGGCCCTCGTGCAGGCGGGCGAGACCCGCCAGGTGGCGGGCAAGACGCCGCTACGCGTGACGATCGGCAACCGGGCCGGCCTCGAGTCGGTCACGTTCGCCGGAAAAATCGTCGATCCGGCAAAATATTCGGCGGGTAAGGGGAACGTCGCGCGCTTCGCGCTGCCCTGACAGCTAGCGTCGTGGCCGACTGGGGGCACGACGCTTTTTCAATTCCTGTGCCGTCCGCGGGCGGCGCTTCTGGCGTAAATGGATCCAACGATGCAATCCGAAGCTCAATCCCCACACAGCAGCCAGATTTGTTCCACCGAGCCGGTGTTCGGCGGCTCCTTGCCGCGTCGCCGCTCGCATGCGGTGGATGTCTGTTGGGGCGGGAATCTGGTGACGATCGGCGGTGACGCACCCGTGCGCGTGCAGTCGATGACCAATACCGATACCGCCGACGCGATCGGCAGCGCGATCCAGATCAAGGAACTGGTGAACGCGGGGTCGGAACTGGTTCGCATCACCGTGAACACCCCCGAGGCTGCCACCGCCGTACCGGCGGTGCGCGAGCAGCTGGACCGGATGGGCATCGCAGTGCCGCTGGTGGGCGACTTCCATTATAACGGCCACCTGCTGCTGCGCGACTACCCAGCCTGCGCCGAATCCCTCTCAAAGTACCGGATCAACCCGGGCAATGTCGGCCAGGGTGCCAAGCGCGACACGCAGTTCGCGCAGATGATCGAGGCCGCGGCCAAGTACGACAAGCCGGTGCGCATCGGCGTGAACTGGGGTAGCCTGAACCAGGACCTGCTCGCGCGCATGATGGATGAGAACGCCGCGCGCAGCACCCCCTGGGATGCGCAGAGCATGATGTACGAGGCGCTGATCCAGTCGGCGATCGGCTCGGCCGAGCACGCCGTCGAACTGGGCCTCGGCCGCGACAAGGTCATTCTGTCCTGCAAGGTCAGCGGCGTGCAGGACCTGATCGCCGTCTATCGCGAGCTGGCCAAGCGCTGCGGCTTCGCGCTGCACCTGGGCCTGACCGAGGCCGGCATGGGCTCGAAGGGCATCGTCGCCTCGACGGCTGCGCTCAGCGTGCTGCTGCAGGAAGGCATCGGCGACACGATTCGCATTTCGCTGACGCCGGAGCCGGGCGCGCCGCGCGCCGGCGAGGTGGTGGTCGGCCAGGAGATCCTGCAGACCATGGGTCTGCGCTCGTTCGCGCCGATGGTGATCGCCTGCCCGGGCTGCGGCCGCACCACCAGCACGCTGTTCCAGGAGCTGGCGATGCAGATCCAGACCTACCTGCGCGAGCAGATGCCGTCCTGGCGCAAGACTTATCCGGGCGTCGAGAAGATGAACGTCGCTGTGATGGGCTGCATCGTTAACGGCCCGGGCGAATCGAAGCACGCCAGCATCGGCATCAGCCTGCCGGGTTCGGGCGAGAATCCGGCCGCGCCGGTCTTCATCGACGGCGAGAAGGTCAAGACGCTCCGTGGCGAGCGCATCGCCGAGGAATTTCAGCAAATCGTGAGCGCCTACGTCGCGCGCAACTACGGCCAGGCAACGACCGAGCAATAAATCGTCAACCGAAATCAGATGACTGAAACCAAGCGAAAGCTCGAAAAACTGACGGGCGTGAAGGGCATGAACGACATCCTCCCGCAGGATGCCGGACTGTGGGAATTTTTCGAGTCGACCGTGAAGTTGCTGCTGCGCGCCTACGGTTACCAGAACATTCGCACGCCGATCGTTGAGCATACGCAACTGTTCACGCGCGGCATAGGTGAAGTGACCGACATCGTCGAGAAGGAGATGTACAGCTTCACCGACGCGCTGAACGGCGAGAACCTGACCCTGCGCCCGGAAAACACCGCTGCCGTGGTGCGCGCCGCAATCGAGCACCACCTGCTCTATGACGGCCCGAAGCGCCTCTGGTACGTCGGCCCGATGTTCCGCCACGAGCGTCCGCAGCGCGGCCGCTATCGCCAGTTCCACCAGGTCGGCGTCGAAGCGCTCGGTTTCGCCGGCCCGGATGCGGACGCAGAAATCATCATGATGTGCCAGCGCCTATGGGACGACCTCGGCCTGACCGGCATCAAGCTCGAGATCAACTCGCTCGGCCTGGCCGAGGAGCGCGCCGCGCACCGCGTCGAGCTGATCAAGTACCTTGAGCAGCACGTCAATGTGCTCGACGAGGACGCCAAGCGCCGTCTCTACACGAACCCGTTGCGCGTACTCGACACCAAGAATCCAGCCCTACAGGAGATCGCGCAGAACAACGCGCCGAAGATGATCGACTTCCTCGGCGAGAGCTCGCGTGCGCACTTCGACGGACTGCAGCGCCTGCTGAAGGCCAACAACGTGCCGTTCACGATCAATCCGCGCCTAGTGCGCGGCCTCGATTACTACAACCTGACCGTGTTCGAGTGGGTGACCGACAAGCTCGGTGCGCAGGGCACGGTGGCGGCCGGCGGCCGTTACGATCCGCTGATCGAGCAGCTCGGCGGCAAGCCGACAGCGGCCTGCGGCTGGGCGATGGGCGTCGAGCGGATCCTCGAGCTGCTCAAAGAGGAGCAGCTCGTGCCGGAATCGGACGGCGTCGACGTCTATCTGGTCCACCAGGGCGAGGCGGCGCGCGAGCAGGCCTTCATCATCGGCGAGCGCTTGCGCGACACCGGTCTCGACGTGATTTTCCACTGCAGCGCGGACGGCTCGAGCGCGAGCTTCAAGTCGCAAATGAAGCGCGCCGACGCGAGCAGCGCCGCCTACGCGGTGATCCTCGGGGAGGACGAAGTGGCCAACGGCACGGCCGGCGTGAAGACGCTGCGCGGCGCGGAAGGCGAAAAGAGCGCGCAGCAGACGGTAACGGTCGAGAACTTGACCGAATTTCTAATCAATGCGATGGTTGCATCTGCCGCAGGCGGTGCCGACTGATCACGGCGCATCCGCTCGACAACAAGCTGGACAGAAAGAATCGCTAGCCGATGAGTTATCACGACGAACAAGAATCGATTGAAAGCGTAAAAGCGTGGTGGGCCCGCTGGGGCAACCTGACGACCTGGATCCTGACTGCCGTGCTCGTCGTCGTCGCGGCCTGGAACGGCTGGAATTTCTGGCAGCGCCATCAAGCCTCCGAAGCTTCCGGGCTGTACGAGGCCGTGCAGCAGGTCGTCACTTCTGACGACAAGGCGAAGATCGCGCGCGCGGCCGCCGACATGGAAGGCAAGTACGGCGGCACCGCCTATGCGCAGATGACGGCGCTGGCGGCGGCCAAGGGCTTGTACATGGCGGGCGACTCGGCTGGTGCCAAGACCCAGCTGCAATGGGCGATCGATCACGCGAAGGACGACGAGTACAAGCAGATCGCGAAGCTGCGCCTGGCCTCGCTGCTGCTCGACGAGCAGGCCTACGATGCCGGCCTGGCGCTGCTGAACGGCACGCCAGACGAATGCTTCAAGAGCCTCGTCGCGGACCGGCGCGGCGACCTGCTGGCGGCGCAGGGCAAGCGTGACGCCGCGCACACGGCCTATCAGCTCGCACTCGACTCGCTGCCCAAGGAAGACCAGCGTGCGCGCCAGCTCGTGCAGTTCAAGCTCGATGCGCTCGGTAGCTGAGCGTCCACGCTCGTTCCACAACCCTAGATTAGCTTCGCTCACCGATGAATTTGCTGAAACGTAACGCTCTTCCAATCGCCTGTTCCGCTGCTATTCTCGCGCTGTCGGCTTGCTCGGCCACCAAGGACGCCCGCCGCGTGCCGACGCCGCTCACCGAGATCAAGCCCGTGCTCAATGTCGAGCAGGTGTGGAAGACGAACGTCGGCAAGGGGGGGCGCTATTCGTTCTCGCCGATCGCGGTCGGCGAGGCGGTGTACGCCGCGGCCACCAACGGCACGGTCGAGAAGATCGATGCCAAGACCGGCCAGACCGTGTGGCGCATCAAGCTGCGCTCGGACCTGTCGGCCGGCGTCGGCAGCGACGGCACGCTGACTGCGGTCGGCGCGCTCAAGGGCGGTGTGTTCGTGCTCGGCGCGGACGGCAAGCAGCTCTGGCAGACCAGCGTGCAGGGCGAGATCTTCTCGCCGCCGTTGGTCGGCAACGGCCTGGTGATCGTGCGCACCATCGACGGCCAGGTGATCGCCTTCGCCGCCCAGACCGGCGAGCAAAAGTGGGTCTACCGCAGCCGCGCGGTGCCGCTGAACCTGCGCGTGTCGGCCGGCATGACCTTCGCGGGCGACCAGGCCGTACTGGCCGGTTTCCCCGCCGGCGGCCTGGTGGCCATGAACCTGCAGTCGGGCGACGCCTTCTGGCAGACGCCCGTGTCATTCCCGAAGGGCGTGACCGAGGTCGAGCGGATCAATGACGTCAGCGGCCCGCCCACCCTGGTCGGCGCGCTGGCCTGCGCCGTCACGTTCCAGGGGCAGATCGGCTGCTTCGACGCGAATTCGGGTCGTTCGCTCTGGGAGAAAGCCTTTTCGAGCCGAAGCGGTGTGGCGCAGGACGATACCGTGGTGGCGGGCGGCGACGACTGGTCGGTGGTCACGGCCTACGACGTGTCGACCGGCAACCAGCTCTGGCGCAACGACAAGCTCAAGAGCCGCGATGTCGGCGTGCCTTACCTGCTTGGCCACGCGCTGGTGCTCGGCGACTACAAGGGTTTCGTCCACTTTCTGTCGCGCGACGACGGTTCCTTCGTCGCGCGCATGAAGACGGACGGCAGCGCGATCACGGCGGTGCCGGTGCTGGCCGGTGACACGCTGGTGGTGCAGACGCAGGACGGCGAGCTTTACGGCTTCCGTCCGTGCTGACCGATCGGTTTGAAATTGCGCGGGCCGCGCGTGTTTTTTTGGGGGCGTGGCGATTGTCGCCGATGCCCCCCGAGCGGATGGGGTCGGCGCGCTGCCCGGGCGGCATTCCGCAGTGTTCACGCGTCGCGCGAATCGCACGCCAGCGCCCGTCGCGGCGCGGAATTCGTGCTAATTTTCATTCAACGCAGCCGCCCGTCGCAGCGCATCGTGCGCGGCAGGCCTCCCGCTCCTGCGTAATACCGTAGACGACATCAGATGAAACCGGTCATTGCCCTCGTCGGGCGTTCCAATGTGGGAAAATCCACGCTGTTCAACCGGCTCACGCGCTCGCGCGACGCCCTCGTCGCCGATCTGCCCGGCCTCACCCGCGATCGCCATTACGGCGAGAGCCGGGCCGGCGCGCGTCCCTACCTGGTGGTTGACACGGGTGGCTTTGAGCCGGTCGCGAAGGACGGAATCCTGCACGAAATAGCGCGCCAGGCGCGCCAGGCGGTCGAGGAAGCCGACCTGGTGCTGTTCATCGTCGACGGCCGCAACGGGCTCGCGCCGCAGGACAAGTCGATCGCTGACTATCTGCGCAAGACCGGCCGGCCGATCCTCCTGGTGGTCAACAAGGCCGAGGGGATGAAGTACGCGGCGGTGGCCTCCGACTTCTACGAACTCGGCATGGGCGACTCGCGAGCGATCTCGGCCGCGCACGGTGACGGCGTAACAGACATGATCAACGAGGCGCTGGAAGTCGCCCACGCCGGCCAGCCCGAGGAAGCCGATGAAACCCAGGCCGCGCACGGCGTGAAGATCGCGATCGTGGGCCGGCCGAACGTCGGCAAGTCGACGCTCGTCAACACGCTGATCGGCGAGGACCGCGTGATCGCCTTCGACATGCCGGGCACCACGCGCGATTCGATCTACGTCGACTTCGAGCGCAACGGCAAGCCCTATACGCTGATTGACACGGCCGGCCTGCGCCGCCGCGGCAAGGTGTTCGAGGCGATCGAGAAGTTCTCAGTGGTGAAGACGCTGCAGTCGATCTCTGACGCCAACATCGTCATTCTTCTGCTGGATGCGCAGCAGGACATCTCCGACCAGGATGCGCACATCGCCGGCTTCGTGTTGGAGCAGGGCCGCGCGCTGGTGGTGGGCGTGAACAAGTGGGACATGCTCGACGCGCACGCGCGCGAGCGCACCAAGGCGGACCTGACCCGCAAGCTGAAATTCCTCGAATTCGCCAAGTTCCACTTCATCTCGGCGGCCGAAAAGACCGGCATCGACTTGCTGCTGCGCTCGGTCGACGACGCCTATGCCGCCGCCATGAAGAAGCTGCCGACGCCGAAGCTCACGCGCGCGCTGATCGAGGCGGTCGAGTTCCAGCAGCCGCGCCGCCGCGGCCCGGTGCGCCCGAAGCTGCGCTACGCGCACCAGGGCGGCCAGAATCCGCCCGTGATCTTGATCCACGGCAATGCGCTCGATGCCGTCACCGAAACCTACAAGCGTTATCTCGAGAATCGTTTTCGGGAAACTTTCGAGCTGACTGGCACTCCATTGCGAATAGAGTTCCGTTCCTCGGTGAACCCCTATGCGGACAAGGGGCGCGGCGAATAGACCGAACGGCCGGCCCCGGAGCAGGGGAAGCAAAATCGGCTATAGTATAGCGATTGACGGTGGATCTCTTTTTCTTCGCCGTCAATCTAGAAGATCAACCTGCAAAAAAGATGGAGTACGCTATGAGCAACAAAGGGCAATTGTTACAAGACCCGTTTTTGAACGCACTGCGTAAGGAGCATGTGTCGGTGTCGATCTACCTCGTCAACGGCATCAAGCTGCAAGGGAACATCGACTCGTTCGACCAGTACGTCGTGTTGCTCCGTAACACGGTTACCCAGATGGTTTACAAGCACGCTATCTCGACGGTCGTGCCGGCGCGCCCGGTGAATTTTCACCCGGAAGCGGAAGCCTCGTCCTAACCCGATTGTGCCGCGGCTGGCGTCCCTCGCCGCCGGCGATCCACGCCAGCTGCCTTATATTGACATTCGATAATTCCTGATTAGTTACTTGACTCCGAAGCAAGCATGAAATCAAGTATCGTTCGCCAAATGCTTAGGGAGCGTGCGCCATGCCCATGAACAGAATCCAGTTTTAGGCCGGTCTGTCGATGAAAGAATTTCAGGAGCAGTACGGCAACGAAGCGCAATGCGAGGCCGCGCTGGTCCGGTCTTGCTGGCCGGATGGCTGGGTGTGCCCTCGATGCAAGGGAACGCGCCACGCCAGCGCCTACAGCGCCCGGCGACTGTGGGAATGCCTGAGCCAGTCCTGCCGTTACCAATGCTCGTCGATCGTCGGAACGATATTCGAGAAGACGAAATTGCCGCTGACGACCTGGTTTCTGGCGATCTACCTGGTGACGCAGAGCAAGAACGCCATCAGCGGACTGGAGCTCAAACGC
>JAYFRX010000053.1:0-11049 GCA_040946945.1 Burkholderia sp.
GGTGAAACGAGTGCTTGCCCAGATCAATGCCAACCAGCGTTACGTTCTGCATGATGGTCCTCCAAAAAGAAAACACCCTACCGCGTTACCCGCATGTAGGGTGGGGGTGACCATCTCATTAAGCCCATGAACCGGATCGTGCATGGGCTTTCCTCCCGATCGCGCCGAGATGCTCAGCGACGGTTGATCATCCAGTCCGCCGTATCGTAGAACGAGTGCATCAAGCGCTCTCGCAGCAGCAGGTCCAGGCCGATGTCCTCCATGGCCCAGGCCATGCAGCCCAGCCACTGGTCGCGCTCCGAGCTGCCGATCGGGAATGGCAGGTGAAGCACGCGAATGCCCGCGAACTCGTGCTCCAGGTCCATCAGGTCGTAGAAACGGTCGATCAGCTCGCCCACGCGCCTCGCCGCCCACCAGGTCGAACGCGCTCAGTTTCGAGTGCGTGTTCTCGTCGCTTGCATCGTTATTCATGCCTCAACACTCAATCAGCGAAAAAGCGCAACGATACCGCAGTCGCCGCGCTCAGTCGTCACGCAAGGTGCGCAGCGCCGAGCGCGACAGCACCACGCGCAGGCTCCAGCAGCCGGCCGTGCCCGCGCAAACGATGCCCGCCGCGATACCGGCCGGCACCACCCAGGGATTGAGCGCCAACTCGAACTGGAACACCAGGGTGGCCAGCACCGAGCCGATCGCCAGCGCGCCGGCAGCCGCGAAGACGCCGGCCAGCGTGCCGACGATCACGAATTCGGCGCGCTGCACCGCCCCCACCTGCGTGCGCGAGGCGCCCAGCGCGCGCAGCAGCGCAGCCTCGCGCGCGCGCTCGTCGCGGCTGCCGGCCAGTGCCGTGTACAGCACCAGGATGCCGGCTGCTAGCGTGAAGCCGAACAGCAGTTGCACGGCGCCCACCACCTGCAGCAGCACGCGTTCGATCTGCGCCAGGATCGGCATCACGTCGATCGCCGTGATGCCGGGCTGGCGCGCAATCAAGCCGTCGATCAGGCGCGCGCGCCCGGGCGGCAGGTGGAAGCTAGTGATGTACATGGCCGGGAAATCCTGCAGCGCGGCCGGCGGCATTAGCACGAAGAAATTGACGCGGAAGGGGCCCCAGTCGAGCTTGCGGATGCTGGTGACGGGCGCGTCGACGGTCAGGCCCGTAACGTCGAAGCGCAGCGTGTCATCGAGCTTCACGCCGAGCGTCTTGGCGAGCCCTGCCTCGATCGAGATCTGCGGCTTGGGCGAATCGCTGAACCAGCGGCCCTCGACCACCCGGTTGTCGTCGGGCAGCTGGGTCGTGTACGAGAGATTGAATTCGCGGTCGACCAGCCGGCGCGTATTCACGTCGGGATAGCTGTCGGGATTCACTGGCTTGCCGTCGATCGCCACCAGGCGGCCGCGCACCATCGGCTGCAGCGGCACGTCGTCGATACCGTGCGAGGCGAGGTAGCGGACCACGTCGGGCCGCTGGTTGGGCTGGATGTCGATCAGGAACTGGTTCGGCGCATCGGATGGGGTAAACTTGTGCCAGCCGGCGACCAGGTCGTCGCGCGTGATCGAGATCAACAGCAGGCACATCAGGCCGAGCGAGAGCGCAGTGATCTGCAGCGCGCTGGCACCGCCGCGCTGGCGCAGCAAGGCGATCGCGTAACGCCAGCCGAGCCCGGCACCGACCCGTGCATCGCGCACTGCGCGCGCGGCCAGCCACAGCGTGGCGTGCGCCAACGCCGCGAACAGCACCAGCGCGACGGCGAAACCGCCCGCGACGATCATGCCGAGCCGCAGGCTGCCGGCCGCCGCCACCAGCAGCGCTGCGAACAGCAGCCCGCCGAGCGCGTAGCCGAGCCAGGCGGTGCGGCCCGCTTCGCCCCACTCACGGCGCAGCACGCGCACCGGCGGCACGCGCGTGAGCGGCATCAGCGGCGGCAGCGCGAACCCCAGCAACAGCAGCAGGCCGGCACTGACGCCGATCAACGCCGGCGCGAGGCCCGGCCGCGGCAGCACCACGTCGATCAGGCTGCCCAGCGCGGCCAGCAAGGCGAGGTGGCCGGCGTAGCCGACCGCCGCGCCCAGCATGCCAGGGCCGAGGCCGAGCGCGATGAATTCGAGCGTAAACAGCCCCGCCAGCGTGCACTGGCTGGTGCCGAGGCAGCGCATCGCCGCGCAGCCGTCGAGATGGCTGCGCACGTAGCGCTGCGCAGCCATCGCGATCGCTACCGCCGACAGCAGCGCCGTCAGCAGCGACACCAGGGTTAGGAAATGACGCGCACGATCGAGCGTCTCGCGCACCTGCGGCTGCCCTTCCTGCAGCGATTCGAGCGCGACGCCGCGCAGCTTGCCACCGTCCACGCGCTGGTGCGCGAGCTCGGCGAAACGCGCCACCGCTGCGTCGGGCCCAGCCACCAGCAGGCGATAGGTCACGCGGCTGCCGTAGCCGACAAGCCCGGTCGAGGCGAGCTCGTCCTCGCGCAGCATCAGGCGCGGCGAGAAGTTGACGAAGGAGAAACCGCGATCGAGTTCGCGTGTGATCGCGGCCGATGCGGTGAAAGTGCGCTGGCCGACACGCACCGCGTCGCCGATCTTCAGGTGCAGCGCATCGAGCAGCGCCGGATCGGCCCACACGGTGCCGGGCACCGGGATCGAGGCGGCCGGGCGGCCCGGTGCAGTCGTGGTGCCGGCGATCTCGACCCGCCCGCGCAGCGGATAACTGCCCGACACGGCCTTCACGGCCGCCAGCCGGCACGGCACGTTCGCTCCGGTGCCACCGACCATGCTGGGGAAGATTGCCGTGGAGGCGGTGGCAAGGCCGTCGGCGCGCGCGGCGGCGGCGAAGGACGGATCGACGGGATGATCGGCGCGCACAACGAAATCGGCGCCGAGCATCTGGCGCGCATCGCGTTCGAGTCCTTGGCGCAGCCGGTCGGACAGGAAACCAACGCTGGTCAGCGCGGCGACCGCCAGCACCAGCGCCAGCACGAGCAGGGTCAGCTCGCCCGAGCGCCAGTCCCGCATCGTCATCCGGATCGATTGCCGTACCAGTTCGCCCGGCGTGAGACGCGCGCCGGGCCCGTCGCGCCCTGCTTCATGCAGTTTGGTCAATCCCGTTTGCCTCCGAGTGAATTGAAACGCGACACCATCTGGTACGCCATGCCGCGAAATCTGCCCGACACGCTGCGCCAGAGCCGGGGCAGCGCCCAGGCCGTGAAGGCGACGAAGCCGACCATCAGCAGCAGGAACAGCAGCGGCACGAAGAAGGCCAGCGCGAGGCACGCCACCGCCAGCATCGCGCCGGCCGGAATTCGGATGAAGGTGTGGATCGCGCCCCAGAGCGAATCGAAGGCGGGGATCTTGTCGGCGAGGAATTCGGCGATCGCCAGCACGGCGGCTGTGCCGATCACCCAGGAAGACATCAGCACCGTCAGCGTGTCGCGCAGGTGCACGAGGCCGGTACGCGCGCCAGCACGCTGGCGATCAGTACCGTCACAGCCCGCTCGCTCAGGCGAGCACCGTGCCGGGCCGAAATGGCCTCGACCATGTGCGGTCTCCTTGCGCGTGGTACGGGCCTGCCGGCGGCGTATTTCCGAGAGAATGTTCCTGCATTATAGACGCGGCGCAGCACGCGCCGCTCGGAAACCACCCGAAGCCTTGTCAGGCGCGCAACGGCGCCGGCAGGCTTCAGGCAGCCGAGCCAAGCCCGGCAGCGAACTCAGGCGGCCGAGGACAGCTTCAGGCCGATCACGATCAGCGAGGCGCTCGCCACGCGGGAAAGTAACGGCCTCGCCCATCAGCAGCCCCCCCGCCCCCCGAAGATGAAGGCACCGACCACGCCGATGCCGGTCCACACCACGTAGGGGGTGCCGAGCGGCAGCTGACGCATGGCCACGGCGAGCAGCACGAAGCTGCCAATCGCGGTGACGATCGTGAAGACCGGCGGCCAGAGCCGCGTGAAACCTTCGGACGACTTCATGCCGGCCGTCCAGGCGATTTCGAGAAGACCAGCGATGAAAAACAGGATCCACACTCCACTGGGCAGGACGGGGCCGTCCCAGTGGGTTCAATTGACGCGCCACGGCCTCCCGGGTAGCTGAAAATTATAAAAAAGTGCTTACGAAACGGCATCGACGCCCCTGCTGGCGACAGGGTATGTCGATGAAAAATCAGGGGAGCATCGCCTGCGCCTGGCGCTCACGGCCACGATCCGGAGCCTCGACGAAACCGACGTGTGGCGGCTCCGGTTTTTCTAGACACAGATTTGGGGTAAAACGTGCCATCTAAACTGGGGTCTGAAATGTTGAAGAAAGTGAATATGCGTGAGATTGCGCAGGCGGCGACGGAGGAAGCGCGTAGCGTGTACCGGATCGGGTTGTTTAGACACGATTTTGCGATCAGGCGGCAAGTGGCAAGAGCCGTGCCTGACGGGCTTCGAGGGGGGGCTTGAAGCCCAGTTGTTTCGAGACGCCATTCGCAATTGTATCGTTCCTTGAACGCGACGGCCGCAGCACAAACTTCTTCAACGCTGTTGAACAGCCGTCCGTGGATGGCTTGCTCCTTCATGGTCCGATTGAAACGCTCGGCGACGCCGTTGGTCTGCGGCTCAGCGACGAAGGCGTAGCTCGGCGTAATCCCCCAGAACTTGAGCGGGGCGCGGAAATCGTCCGACCTGTACTGCGAGCCGTGATCCATTCGCAGGGACAGTCCGCGGACGGCATCAGCTTCGACCGATCCGAACTGCTCGCGCACCCCTTGGCTGATTGGCTCCAGTGCGGCAAAGCGGTCGCCCACTTTGGTGACGTGGATGCCAACACACGTCGCGCCGCAATGATCAACCGCAGCGAAGATCCAGACCAGGCCCTCATCGACGGTTTAAACCTTGGCGCCATCGGCGCCCCACCTCTCGTTAGGCCGATCAGTCGTCATTCGACCATCGTGAGCATTGGGCGGTTTCTGCGGTTGCCGATGGGGCGAAAGCAGGCCGTGTTCGCGCATCAGCGGCGAAACACGGGCTCGGGACACGTGGATGTCGTCCTGAATGCGCAAGCGTGCCCAGACCTTGGGCACCCCTTCGCCGACGAACGGCGTGCGAGTTAGATCGGCGCGAACAGCTGCGAGCCGCTGGTGATCGGGCGCCTTGGGCTTTGGGCCACGTCGGACAGGGGCAAGTGGGGTGGCCTTGTTGAACGCCCTGGCGCGCTCGGCATAGATCGCGGAGCGCGGAAAGTCGAGCGCCTGGCATACCCGTTGCAATTCGAAGGGTTTGCCTGTCGCGGAGATCGTGTGGCTCATGTCGACGAGTTCCGGACGCTCAAAGGGCGGCGCTCCTGCCGCTCGCGCTCCATGCGCAGCATTTCGACCTCCATGGTCAGTTCGCCGACGCGATGCACGGCTTCCTTGAGCTTGACTTCCAACGGATCTGTCTGGCGCGACTTCAAACCGGCTTCAATGCCTGCTAGGGCGAGTTCGCGCCATTGTTCGAGCTTGGCGATCGTGACGCCAACTTCGCGAGACACCGGGTCAATCGATTCGCCGCGCACCAAGCGCAGGACGACAGCGCGTTTGCGCCCGACGGACAAGCGCTTGAATTCGGCGGCACTGGCGGCATCTACGGCCGCGCTACGCGCGCCCTCCGTGGCCGCCAGCGCAACTTCCTGCACGTCCACCTTCTTCAACATCTCAGACTCCAGTTGGGATGCGTTTTACCCCAAATCTGGGTCTAGAAAAACCGGGGCGGTGTCCCAAAAATAGTCCTGATTGGTTACTTGACTCCGAAGCAGGCATGAAACGAAGTATCGTTCGCCAGATGCTTACGGAGCGTGCGCCATGCCCATGAACAGAATCCAGTTTCAGGCCGGTCTGTCGATGAAAGAATTTCAGGAGCAGTACGGCAACGAAGCGCAATGCGAGGCCGCGCTGGTCGAGTCTCGCTGGCCCGATGGCTGGGTGTGCCCTCGATGCAAGGGCACGCGCTACGCCAGCGCCTACAACGGCCAGCGACTGTGAGAATGCCTGAGCCAGTCCTGCCGGTACCAATGCTCGTCGATCGTCGGAACGATATTCGAGAAGACGAAATTGCCGCTGACGACCTGGTTTCTGGCGATCTACCTGGTGACGCAGAGCAAGAACGCCATCAGCGGACTGGAGCTCAAACGCCAGCTGGGCGTGAGCTACAAGGCGGTCTGGCTCATCAAGCACAAGTTGCTGGAGACCATGTGGCTGCGCGAAGAGCGACGCCGGCTCGACGAACGGGTCGAGGTCGACGACGCGTATCTGGGCGGGGAACGCTCTGGCGGTAAGGCTGGGCGTGGCGCGCCCGGCAAGACGCCGTTTGTAGCAGCCGTGCAGACCTCTGACGATGGCCGCCCTCTGTTCATGCGGCTCTCGCCCGTGCCGGGCTTTACCAAAGCGGCCCTTGAGGTCTGGGCGGCCAGCAGGCTGATGCCCACCGCGTGCGTCGTTTCCGATGGCCTGTGGTGTTTCGATGGCGTGACGCAAAAGGCTGCCAGTCATGAGCGCCATGTCACGGGCGGTGGCCGTCAGGCCGCGCAGCGCCCCCGAGTTCCGCTGGGTCAACACGAGATGCTCGGCAACCTGAAAACGACCCTCAAGGGCACTACCACGCTATCGATCACGCCAAATATGCCCATCGCTATCTCGCTGAATTCGCCTACCGTTTCAACCGCCGTTTCGATTTGCCCGCGATGGCGCCGCGCCTGCTTCGGGCCGCCGTTACGACAAAACCTCATCCGCGTCTTGTGTTGAGGTTATCGGATTTAAGTAACTAATCAGGACCAGATTTGACAATAGCTCATTGTTGAAATCCAGCTCAGTCGTACCTGGATGCACAGCACCACGGGCCCCTCGCTCATGCGTTCGCGCGTGCGTTGCCAATGCGGCTTCATGATGTCGTGCCGTTCGAACGCATCGTTCTCCAACCGGTATGCGCCCATCGTCTCTGTCCACCCGTGGCTGGCTCTGGCGACACTTTCCGTTGGTTTCTCCCAAAATCTCATCAGCAGTCGCTTTGCCTTGTTGTTGCGCCGTTCGCCGCCCAGATCAATATTCGCCAACTCCTTGTCCGCCCAATCTGTCTTCCGCACCATCTGCTATCGCATCCACCTTTCAAAGAGCAAGAGTCAACCCGCTTTCCCAGACGCCGGCAATATCCCGTCACCCTTGCCACATAAGGTTCGGCAGACTTGTGTATACAGAGGTGATTTCAATCCGGCTTGATTTTTAATCATTCTCATTATCTAGAAATATTCGAATATTCAGGCATTTAGGGCTTGGCTTTTGCCCTTCCAGAGTTTATCTTTCGTGTCCGTAACCCTATGTCAAAAAGGAAGGAACAGCCATGCAAGGCGACAAGAAAGTCATCGAGTTTCTCAACGCTCAGTTGAAGAATGAATTGACCGCGATTAACCAGTATTTCCTGCATGCGCGCATGTATCAGCACTGGGGTCTCGAGAAGCTCGGCAAGCACGAATACGACGAGTCGATTGGCGAGATGAAGCACGCCGACTGGCTGATCGAACGCATCTTCATGCTCGACGGCCTGCCCAACCTGCAGGACCTGCACAAGCTGCTGGTCGGCGAGGAAACCGAAGAGATCCTGAAGTGCGACCTGAAGCTGGAAGACATCTCTCAGGGCACCTGCAAGGACGCGATCGCCTACTGCGAATCGGTGCGCGACTACGTCTCGCGCGAGCTGTTCCAGAAGATCCTCGACGACACCGAGGAGCACATCGACTGGCTCGAGACGCAGATCGACCTGGTCGGCAAGATTGGCATCCAGAACTACCAGCAGTCGATGATGGGCTCGCCGGGCTGAGCACGGCGTCGTATAATGTGGCGGATCGTCGTCCGCCAGCTTCACCCCTACATGTCCAGCTCGTCCGACTTCGGGTCAGAAGAATCCACCGCCGCCGCGCCGGTGGGCATCTTCGATTCCGGGCTGGGCGGTCTCTCGGTGCTGCGCGCCCTGCGCGCGCAGCTTCCCGAAGAGTCTTTCGTATACGTCGCTGATTCGCGCCATGCACCTTATGGCGAGCGCGACGACGCCTTCATCATCGAACGCACGCTGGCAATCGGGGAATGGCTGGCCGCGCGCGGTGCCAAGGCACTGGTGGTGGCCTGCAACACCGCCACCGCGCAGTCGATCGCGGTGCTGCGCGAAAAATTCGCGATTCCGCTGGTGGGCGTCGAGCCCGGCATCAAGCCGGCCACGCTGGCCTCGCGCAGCCGTGTGGCCGGCGTGCTGGCAACCGCCGCGACGCTGCGCAGCGCGCGCTTCGAATCGCTGATCGAACGCTACGCAGCCGACTGCCGCTTCCTGCGCCAGCCCGGCCATGGGCTGGTGGAGGCGATCGAGCGCGGCGATACCGGCTCGCCCGCGCTGCGCGCCCTGCTCGCCGGCTATATCGAGCCGATGCTGGCCGCCGGCACCGACACGCTGGTGCTCGGCTGCACCCACTACCCCTTCCTCGATACGACGATCCGCGAACTGACGCAAGACCGTCCGACCCTTATTGATACCAGCGAGGCGATCGCGCGACAGCTCGCGCGCGTACTCGACGAACGCGGCCTGTGCGCGCCGACCGGCACCGCGGCCCGGCCGCCACGCCTGTATTCGACCGACGACGGCAGCCGCCTGCAGGCACTCGCGGCCGTCCTGCTGGGCCTCGACGCGCCGGCCGAAACCGTCGCGATCGCCTCGCCGCGCTGCGCCGACACGGCTCTGCCAGCCTGCGCACGCCCGACGGCACCCTGCCACGGTACTATGGCGTTTTTGCCAATCCCCTGCTAAGCACCTGGATTTGTTACAAAAAAACGCGGAGCGGGCTTGCCAAGGCGTGCGAATATAATGATAATAATTCGCATTAACGTTAGCTATCGCGCTCATTATGATCGTCTGCGTGTGCAAATCCGTGTCCGACCGAAAGATCCGTGCCTCGCTGGCGGAAGGCGTCGTCTCGTTCGACGAGCTGCAGTTCGAGCTCGGCGTCGCCAGCTGCTGCGGCAAGTGCGAGGAATCGGTTCGCGAACTGATAACCGAGCACGGCATCTGCGAAAGCCACTGCGGCATCGCCTCGCACACGCAAGCGGTGCTCGTGGTGTTCTGCGAACGCAAGGCAGCCTGAGCATCGACAGCAACGCTATCGCGCGCGGCCCGTTCTTCCCGGCCGCCCCTTTGTTTGACCTTTCCATCAGCGAGCCTGTAAATCGCTAGCCAGCGGCCACCCGCCAAGGATCTGTGATGAAATCGCGGATCGGATTCGTAACCACCCTGTGATTTCCCTGCTGATTTTGCGCAAGTAATGGAGGGCAGTTTCAAGGTCGAAGTGCAACAGAAGCGCGTAGAGCCCGGAGGGTATCCCCCAAGGCAACGATTTCATGATGACGCTGACGAACATCGAACAATTCGGGCATGAACACTTCAGCCGGGAACTTCCAGCCCAAGCTTTTGCGCGGGCGGGTGTTCATTTTTCAGGCGATGTCGTCGAGTTCGGCCTGGGAGAATACGGCCAGCTCTGTACCCTTGGGCATGTACTGGTTGGCATGTGCTGGCGCAGCAGCCCGTTGGTGTTCTCGTTACGCCCGCGCTGCCACGGGCTATGCGGGTCGGCAAAGTAGATCTTGATGCCCGTCGCTTCGAAAAGCTGCTCGTGCTTCACCATTTCTCGCGCACCTAGATCATAGGTCATGGAAGGCCGGCGCTGGACATTGATGCTGTTCAGGTTCGTACTGAACGAGGTGACAGCCGCCTCAGCTGTGGCGTTCTCCATTTTTCTCAGCGTGACGAACAGCGAAGTGCGCTCGACCATGGTGGCAACCGAAGCCGCATTGCGCGGCGCCCTTGATCAGGTCGCCTTCCCAGCGCCCTGGCACGATCCGTTCGTCGATCTCAGCGGGGCGGTCATGGATGCTGACCAGGCTGGGGATCCTGCCCCGACGATGTTCGCCGCGAGCCCGGGGCCGGCGGCTCTTGTGGGGCTGTCGCAGACCGGCGATCCGTTCCGCCCGCAACAAGCCGCGCGGCAGGGCGTACAGTGCGGTGTAGATTGTTTCGTGACTAGCCCGCAGGGTTGGCTCATCGGGGTTCATGTTTCGCAGTATGCCCGTGATCTGTTCGGGAGAGTGCGGCTCACGCAGCAATTGTGCGACCGTCGCCCACAGCGGCCCCTGCGGGTCCAGCCGGGCGGGGGGGGGCCGCGCCTGCCAGATGACGGGTGCGTTGCTGGGCGAGCGGCGCACGATAGCCGCCAGCGAGCAGCCCGGTCGTCCCTTCTTCGCGGCCGGTTCCGGCGCACGCCAGCCGTTCGGCGCAATGCGCGGCTGATCCAACTCGGCGCGCGATCCAAGCAGCGGGCTATTGCCCGCTGCTTGGATCCCTGCTCAAAGCTCAGTTGGATCATCGTGCGCTCTTCACAACTCAGGTGTTTGTAGGTTCTCATCGCAACACAATACCTCTCGGTAGGTGTTGCACTTCAGATTTGAGGCCGCCCACGACCTTGCGGCTGGCGCGCCACGCGCCGCCGCCTAGTCTGTAGACATGCAGGGCCTCGACTTCCATCCCGACCGGAACCGCTCCGGTCGCCCCCCGTTTCAATCGTCGTCTCATCACCGCGGCCGTCATCGGGGTCATCTGCCATGCAGCGCTGATCACCATTGCGCTGCTGATGCTCCCGAAGGAGTTGCCGCAGATCAAACTCGAATCGACCATCACTGTGCGGCTGATCTCGCAGCCGGCACCCACGCCCGTGGCGATCGAATCGAAGCCCACGCGACAGCCGCCCAAGCCGGCGGTGTCCGATTCGTAGTTGAAGGTTGGGGCGGCAGAGTTTCGTAGACTAGGCGGACTTCAAGTCATGGTCAACGCGTTTATCGGTCGGACGATGCAAGGCAACGGCGAGCATCCAGAGGTCGCGTCGGCGCCGCCGAGCTTACGGAATCGCTTCTCAGCTTCCAGGAAGCCAGCGGCCGCCCATCGCATCGCCATGTCGACATCGCGATAGCGGTCGACCCGGCCGCTGACGCGGCGCACCGCGCCGTTCGGATTCT